>CAXMNO010000465.1:0-3452 GCA_964194655.1 uncultured Acidimicrobiia bacterium | reverse complement strand
GACTTCTTCCGTGAACAGCTAATACATGCGCTTATCATTCTCGAAGAAGGCCATATTGAACCCGAAGCCATGGCAGGCTCTTGGGCGGGAGCCATGGGGCAGCTGCAATTTATCCCCTCAACCTTTACCGGTTATGCGGTCGATTACAATAAGGATGGCCGCAAGGATATTTGGAGCAATCTGCCTGACGGTTTTGGCGCTGCCGCCAATTTTCTCTCCGCATCCGGATGGGACGGTGATCGGACTTGGGGGAGGGAAGTTCTGGTCCCGGCTGAACTCGACTGGGAACTCACGGGCCTCTCGGTCAGGAAAGCCCTTGATGAATGGCAGGCGATCGGTGTGCGGCGCGCGGACGGGCGTCCTTTACCGAAAGTGGATATCGAAGGTTCCCTTGTGCTGCCCGCTGGGCATCGCGGTCCGGTTTTCATGGTCTATCAAAATTTTCGTACAATCATGGTTTGGAACCGCTCGCTGCTTTACGCCTTGGCCGTTGGACATTTAGCAGATCGAATTGCAGGCGGTGGGTCTTTGCTGACGAACCAGGATTATATCGAAGAGCCCATGACGCGCGCGGACATTGAAGAGCTACAGCGCGCTTTGAATGCCTTGGGGTTCGATACTGGAAAGCCTGATGGGCTTGCCGGACGTAAAACGCGCGCGGCGCTAAAAGAGTTCCAGAAAGAACGGGGCCAACCCGCGGATGGGCACCCCAATTTACTGATATTGCGCGAGCTTCAAAATGAAAGTTAGGAACCTCCCAACACTTTCTTTTCATTTGTCGATTCGAGTGAGAGGTTTTATTCTACCAAATCTTGGGGAAAACACTAAAAGGTCGACTATATGATGTGGCAGAAGATTAGGCTGGCTTTCGCCTTTGCCGTTATCGCCTTTCTTGGGGCCTGTGCGGAAACAGAGCTTGCCGTTCATACGGTCAAGGGGATTTCTGATGATGGCCCGGCACCCTCGGGCCGTTATAAGGTTGGCAAGCCTTATCAGATAGCCGGCTTATGGTATTACCCAAAGGTCGATTATAACTACAGCGAGACTGGGATCGCCTCGTGGTACGGACCAGGTTTCGATGGAAAACAGACGGCGAATGGCGAAGTCTTTAATCGCCATAGGCTAACCGCGGCACACCGCACCTTGCCGCTGCCATCAATGGTCCGGGTTACCAATTTAGAAAACGGCCGATCGATAAAACTGCGGGTGAACGATCGTGGTCCCTTTGCGAAGAGCCGGATTATCGATGTCTCGGAGAAAGCAGCGAGCCTCTTAGGCTTTCAAAGTCAGGGAACAGCAAAGGTAAAGGTCGAAATTCTGGCGGGCGAGAGCCGTCGTCTAGCGAACGTAGCGGAATTGGGCGCAAGTGATGCGGTCGAAATCGCACCGGCGGTTCCGCTAGAGCCAGTTGCGGTGCTGACCCTAGGGGGTGACGGCTCAGCCCAGCCCGTCTTTCAACAACCTTCGCCTCAAGCCGTTCAGGCCGCACGCTTGCCAAGAACGTCTCCGCCACCACAGCCAACGGGGAAAGTTACGCAATACCCGGTAACGCCAAGCAGTATTTACGTTCAAGTTGGCGCGTTTGCACGAAAGCATAATGCTGTGCGTTTACGGGCACGTCTATCCAGGCTTGGCCCCTCGACGATTGAAGAGGTTCGCCTGGAAGAAGCGGTCTTGTTTAGGGTCCGCATGGGTCCGCTTGCCAATGTGGAGCAAGCTGATCGCATGCTGCGAATTTTAGATGGCAATGGCTACTACGATTCGCGGATTGTGGTTCAGTGACCAACAAAAAATTATCTTCAAAAGGGAATTATGCCCGTGGCCTTTTATCCGTGGCCTTTTAATCGAGCGCTCTAAGTCATAATCTTGTCGTGATTCGGCTGTAGCGGAAAGCTGGTCGTGTTTGTTCCGACGTCATTGGCGCAATATTTGGTGAAGATGAATGCCTTACAAAAACGAAAATTCCATGCAGAAATGCAAAATGATGATCTCGAACATTTTTTCGAGGAGTTCCGCTAAGCTATTTGCTGGCTTGGTCTGTGCCACCGTCTTGGTCGTTGGCACAATTGGTTCGGCAAACGCTATTGAGACCAAGGCCAGAGAGGCCTTCTTGATAGATCAGGGGACCGGCACCGTTCTGTTGGGGAAAAATGCCGACGTGCCGATGCCGCCTGCCTCGATGAGTAAGATCATGACGGTCTTCATGATATTCGAGGCTTTGCGCGAAGGTAAATTGACACTCGAAACCCGCTTGCCCGTGAGCGAGAAGGCGTGGCGTATGGGCGGCTCGAAGATGTTCGTCGAAGTCGGCGATGAAATCCGCGTGGAGGATCTTCTTCGCGGTGTCATCGTACAATCCGGAAATGACGCTTGTATCGTTCTCGCCGAAGGGTTGGCAGGAAGTGAAGAGGCATTCGCCGATTTAATGACCAAGCGCGCAGCCGAACTTGGCATGAATGAGAGTATCTTTGCCAATTCCACCGGATGGCCGAACCCAAACCACCGCACCTCCGCACGTGATTTGGCAAAGCTGGCAGGGATGATCATCGAAGATTATCCGGAGTATTATACCTTCTTTGCGGAGAAAGAATTCGTGTGGTCGGATATTCGCCAGGGCAACCGAAATCCTCTTCTCTACAAAAATATCGGTGCGGATGGGCTCAAGACAGGGCACACGCAAGAAGCGGGGTATGGCCTGACCGCGTCAGCCCAACAGGGTGACCGCCGTTTAATCTTAGTCATCAATGGCCTTGATAGCGTGAAGGCGCGCTCATCCGAGGCGACGAAACTTCTAACCTGGGGATTTCGCCAGTTTAATAACTATGCGCTCTTTTCCGCTGGTGAAGAGGTGGAAAGTGCCGCAGTTTGGCTCGGCGAGGAAGATGAGGTTTCGCTTGTGGCCGAAGACGACATCGTGATTACGCTCAATCGCGATGACCGCAAGGATATGGAAGTAAAGGTTTCCTACGATGCGCCTGTGCCAGCGCCAATCGTTGCTGGTACCAAGATCGCGGAGCTGCGGATTTCCGCGCCAGGATTAGAAGAAGATCACGTGGTTCCCTTGGTTGCGGCAAACGATGTGGGACGCCTGGGCGCGTTCGGCCGGATTTTAGCTTCAGTCGAGTATCTTATCTTTGGTGAACCGTGAATAAGTCGCGATGTGCGCTAGGCGACAAGCCGGATAGCGAAGCAATTGCATGAGGGGACGTTTCATCACATTTGAAGGGGGTGAGGGGGTCGGTAAATCGACACAGATCGCCCGCCTTGCCGCATCGCTTGAGGCACGCGGTTTCCAAGTGGAGACAACGCGTGAGCCTGGGGGCTGTCCGGCTTCAGAGGAAATTCGCTCGCTTCTGGTTGCTGGTGATGCCGGTCGTTGGGATGGGCTAAGCGAAGCTCTTCTTCACTATACCGCGCGCCGTGAGCATCTTTTGCGGCGGATCATGCCGGCG
>CAXMNO010000464.1:0-6444 GCA_964194655.1 uncultured Acidimicrobiia bacterium | reverse complement strand
GGCGCCTTGCAATCGCTTCCAGATTTCGAAGATTGGCTAATATTTCAGACTTGGCCGGTTTTCCATGGTCCAAGAATATGTCGCGCCCTAAAAATGGTACGCCTGCCGCTTGCGCCGTTTCTTCGGAGACCTTAGAGGAGGCCGTTCGCGAATCAAGGTAAAAGAGACCGGAACCGCGCAGGTAATCCATGACAACGCTCATACCGTCTGAGCGGGAGGTAAAGCGACTTCCCATATGATTGTTGACCCCGACAATCCCCTGAACGCGGGATAACCCCCACTCCATCAGTAGCCTAATTTCCCAAGGTGAATGCCCTGTCATCAGCGCATTTGGTCCAGCATTCTCGCCAGCATCAAATGGCTCCATCGGCAGGTGCAGCATAAGCTCATGGCCGTTACGCTTTGCCGTTCGGAGCAGCGGGCCCAGGTGTTCGGCATAGCTGATGAAAGATAACGTATAGGGACCTTTCATATCCAAAATGCGCTTCGTGCCTTTTCTGTTCAGACCGAGATCGTCGATTACGATGGCAACCATAGCGTCACTCGCAGGGCCAATTGAAGCCGCTGCGTTCCTTCGCCATTGAGGCAGTCGAATCGCAGCCTGCAACGTAATACCGTCGCTCCGGCTGAAAACTTGCTGCGGTTTGCTTTGGCTATCGGCTGGGGCTTGATCTGCAAGTTTTTTTGCGCCCGCGCCTAAGGCATTTTTTGGTCGTATGACTTTTTCAGGCATTGGCGGGAGTGTGGAACTTTGACGTTGAGAGCGAGGTCGGAGCCCCTCCGCTCCCAGAGCGGAGATTTGCTGAAAAGTCGTCGGCTCCCCAGGGGTTCCATCAGCTTCAGCAAAATCAAGCTCAAGCACATTCTCGGTGGGTCGGTCATGCCCAGGCCGTATAACGCTCGTTTTTTGGCTCGCCCGGTTCGAGGAGGGCCGTGCCAATGCAAGGGCGCGCCTGAATTTGGGCCTTTCGGTTTTGAAATTTAGCGCTTCTTGAGTGGGCGCAGAGTGAACGCCGGGTACCGTTCTTGCCTCATCGCGGATAAAGGAAAACCCGGTCGCAAAAAGCAAACACGAAAAAGATGATAAGAAAATCAAAGACAAAACCCAGGGTGGTGAAAGGCTATCCACCCTATCCCCCGAGTGTCTAAAAAAATCCGCCGCGTTCCCCACGGGCGTTCCCCCAATAAAGCGACTCGACGACGCTTTCACCCCTATGCGATAGCGCAAAGTGGAGCGGATAGGAAGAGCTAATATTCTCTAGAGCCGATGGGGCCCCGATGGTGGCTTTCGTGGGTTCATGCAACCTGATATAAGAGGGAAAAACAGCTATCGCTTTGGTCGCGTTACGGGGCTAAGATATTAAAATGTTTATACTAATCGACAACTATGACAGCTTCACCTATAACCTCTACCACTTTCTAGGCGAGCTTGGTGCGGAGATCGAAGTCCATCGCAATGATCAGATTACACCTGATCAAGTGTTGGAATTGCATCCGCAAGGCATCGTTATTTCGCCTGGGCCCTGTGATCCTGATCGTGCTGGGATCTGCCTAGACCTTATTGAAGCGGCGAAAGATAAAATTCCAATTCTCGGCGTTTGCCTTGGCTATCAAGCTATCGGCCAATCGTTCGGGGGTAAGGTTGCGCGCGCCGAAGCACCGATGCATGGCAAGACCAGCGAAATTCATCATCAAGGAAAAGGTGTGTTTCGCGATTTGCCATCGCCAATGACTTCCACGCGCTACCATTCTCTGCTGATAGAACGTGCGAGCATCCCTGATGTTCTGGAGGTGACTGCAGAGACCGAAGATGGCATCGTCATGGGCCTGCAGCACCGTGAGTTGCCGATCCATGGAGTCCAATTCCATCCAGAGAGTATTGCTTCAGAACATGGCCACGCCCTTTTGCACAACTTCCTTAAAATTGCGGGCCACAACGCTTAGTGGACCCATGAGGGTGACCTAGCGACTTCTAAAACCGGAGCAAAAAATATGAGCAAAGATCCCCAAGACTTAAAAATGCTCTTAGCGGTCGTGGCGAATGCTCAAGCTCTCGACGCCAATCAGGCCGAAGAAGCGTTCAAAATTATTATGTCTGGCAATGCGATGCCTTCGCAAATCGGTGGCTTCCTCATGGCGCTTCGCGTTCGTGGCGAGACGATAGAGGAAATTACGGGTGCTGCGCGGGCCATGCGTTCGAAAATGACGACTATTTCGGCACCTGAAGGGGCGATTGATCTTTGCGGTACAGGCGGTGATGGCACCGCAACCTTTAACATTTCAACGGCAAGCCAATTTGTTGTCGCGGCCTGCGGTGTGCCTGTGGCTAAGCACGGCAATCGTGCGCTTTCTTCGAAAAGTGGTGCATCCGATGTTTTATCGGCCCTTGGTATAAACGTGGACTGTGAAATGCCGCTGGTCGAACGCGCCCTTCGTGAGGCGGGAACTTGCTTTTTAATGGCACCGCGCCATCACAGCGCGATGCGTTTTGTCGGACCCACACGCGTTGAACTGGGCACGCGCACAATTTTCAATCTGCTTGGCCCGCTTTCCAATCCAGCTAAGGTTAAAAGGCAGCTTTTGGGTGTCTTCTCCCCGGATTGGGTTGAGCCACTCGCCCACGCACTAAAGGGGCTTGGCCATGAAAAGGCCTGGGTTGTGCATGGTGCCGGCAGCATGGACGAGATTTCTACTATTGGCCCTTCTCTCATTGCAGAACTCAAAGATGGCAAGGTTAATTCCTTTGAGGTCACGCCGGAAGATGCGGGCTTGCCGCGTGCAAGTATCGAAGATTTGCGTGGTGGCGATAGTGAGGAGAATGCGGCCGCCCTCAGGCGTTTACTGGATGGAGAGCCCGGCCCCTACCGTGATATCGTGCTGCTGACGACGTCCGCCGCGCTCATTGTGGCGGATAAGGTTAGCAACCTGAAAGAGGGCGTTCAGATGGCAGCTCGCGCCATCGACGATGGAAAGGCTAAGGCTGCGCTTGATAGCTTGGTTGCAATTACGAATGCAGACGGTGCGCTTGGGGGAGAAGCTTAGGTGAGCGACGTTTTAAAACGTATCTGTGAGGACAAGCGCGAATTTGTAGCAGCACGCAAGGCAGCAATGCCTTTTGGTGAAGTTGAGGCAGCAGCGAGAGAGGCATCAACAATTAGGGGCTTTGGGGCAGCATTACGCAATGCGCGCGCAGAGGGCCGTTACGGCCTGATCTGCGAGTTGAAAAAAGCATCTCCCAGCAAGGGTTTGATACGCGAAGACTTTGATCCAGTAACGCTGGCCAGGGCTTACGAAAAAGGTGGTGCAAGCTGTCTTTCCATCCTCACCGATGAGAAATACTTTCAAGGGGCCGATGCCTATTTAAAGGCAGCGCGCGCGGCCGTTGCGCTTCCCTGCTTGCGTAAAGACTTCATGATCGACCCCTACCAGATCGTCGAAGCCCGTGCCATCGGTGCGGACTGCATTCTCCTTATCATGGCAGCACTTTTGGATGAGCAAGCACATGAGCTGGAGGATTTGGCCCTGGCCTGGGGCATGGATGTCCTCATTGAAGTGCATGATGGGCCAGAGTTGGAGCGTGCGCTCCATTTAAAGTCGCCGCTACTTGGCATCAATAATCGCAACTTGAAGACACTCGCCGTAGACCTAGCTACGACCGAGGAATTGGCTGAGAAAATTCCGCCCGGTCGGTTATTTATTGCCGAAAGCGGCCTTAACACGCCTCAAGATTTAGCCCGCATGGCTCGTTTAGGGGCGACAACGTTTCTTATTGGCGAATCTTTGATGCGCCAAAACGATGTTGAAGCAGCAACGGCCGCTTTGTGTGCCGCCCCAGCCTTTGCACCTGCGCAAACTGCTAGCGCTTAATATAACAGGAGCCCTCATTTTGAGTGGATTTACCCATTTCGATTCCGACGGCAAAGCCGTCATGGTTGATGTATCTGATAAAGACATCACCGAGCGCGTTGCAGTCGCGAAGGGCCGCGTACTTATGGAAGAAGCGACGCTTACTCTCGTTCGCGAAGGCGGGCTCAAGAAAGGCGATGTGCTCTCTGTCGCCCGCCTAGCCGGGATCATGGGGGCAAAGAAGACCCCGGATCTCATCCCGCTTTGCCATCCCCTCGCCCTCACTTCGGTGAAATGCGATCTTGAGATTGCGAGTGATGAGCCCGCGATCGAAATCACCGCTACCTGCAAGCTCAAAGGCCGGACCGGTGTGGAAATGGAAGCTTTGACAGCCGTCTCCGTCGCTGCCCTGACCGTCTATGATATGTGCAAGGCAGTGGATAAGGGAATGCGTATCAGCAACATCCGCCTGATTCACAAATCCGGTGGAAAATCCGGTGTTTATGAGAGTTCTTGATGATTTCTGTTGAAGATGCCCGCAATACAATTCTAAGCGCTTTCGAAAAGCTGCCTGCTGAGGTGGTTCCCCTTCCCTCATCGCTAGGGCGGACATTGGCCGAAGATTTGGCCTCACGCATGACCCAGCCACCAGCAGCCGTTTCGGCGATGGATGGCTATGCGCTTAAAGCAGCGGATTTGGAGAATTTACCTGCCCGCTTGCGCGTGGTCTGCGAAATCGCAGCCGGCGAGGCCTTTGCAGGCGAGTTAAGCCACGGCCAAGCGGCTCGGATTTTTACCGGCGCACCTTTACCAGCCGGCGCGGATAGCATTGTTGTTCAAGAAGTAACTGAGCGCGATGGTGACTTTGTGAGTATTCAAGAAAGCGTGCCCAAGGGTCACTACGTCCGCCCCGCGGGCTTGGATTTCCGCGAAGGGGAAGTTGTCCTAAAGGCAGGCCGGAGGCTTGGCGTGCGGGAAATTGGGCTTGCGGCTGCCATGAATATTCCATGGCTAAAAGTTACGCGAGAGCCGCGTATTGCAATTCTGACCACAGGCGATGAACTGGTGATGCCAGGCGAAGCGCGTGGGCCACACCAGATCCTCTCCTCTAATGGTCTAGCACTTCAAGCTTTCATCGAAACTTGTGGCGGCAAGGCGATAAATCTGGGAATTGCACCCGATGATCCAGAGGCGCTGCAAACCCTTGTCGATGCCGCAGCCGGTGCCGATCTGATTGTGACAACCGGGGGAGCATCGGTTGGAGATCACGATCTCGTTCGCAGCGTTTTAGGCGAAAACCGCATGGACTTGGATTTTTGGAAAGTCGCAATGCGGCCAGGCAAGCCGCTGATTTTCGGCAAAGTTGATGGCACCCCCCTTTTAGGTCTCCCAGGTAATCCGGTTTCGGCTTTGGTTTGCGCCTTGATATTTCTGCGCCCTGCCATCGCTCGCTTGTTGGGGTGTGATGAAAATACGACCCAGTTGCGAAACGCCGTTTTACACGGGGCCCTGCCGGAAAACGACAAGCGCCAAGATTATTTACGTGGGACGCTTCAAGTTAACGATGAGGGCGTGAGAGAGGTGACACCTTATGAGCGGCAGGATTCTTCGATGTTGCGGACATTGTGCGAATCGGACTGCTTAATTGTTCGCCCACCCCATGCGACCGCAATTGAGACCGGTGCTTTAGTAGACATTATTGTTTTGGATCAGGGATTATAGGCGAATTAGTCACGATTCTACCTTCAACTTATCCAGGAAAGGGCTTGACGAGAAACGAGAACCAAACTAGAACATGTGCTGAGGTTTTTGTTTTGTTCTACATTTAGTGGGCTAATTAGGGGACCGTGCCATTATGTTGACCCGCAAGCAGCACCAACTATTGCTCTTTGTTTATGATCATCTCAACAAGAACGGCGTGTCTCCCTCTTTCGATGAAATGAAAGAGGCGCTCGGCCTTAAGTCAAAATCGGGTATCCATCGGCTTATTACCGGTCTTGAGGAGCGCGGTTTTATCCGGCGTTTGGCGCACCGTGCACGCGCAATCGAGGTTTTGCGCATGCCCAATGATGTGACGCCCTCGCCTGCCGTGGCCCAGCCAGTAGCGTCGCAACGTGGCTTTACGCAACATTATAGTGGTCCTTTCGAACATCCGTCCGCAAGCAACGATGGCGCGATGCTACCCCTACCGCTTTTTGGCCGTATTGCGGCGGGTACACCGATCGAGGCTTTGCGCGATTACAACACCTTTGTAGATGTCCCGACCTCTCTGCTTGGAAGTGGCGAGCACTATGCCTTGGAAGTCGAAGGGGATTCTATGATCGAGGCAGGCATTCTAGAAGGTGATACCGTGCTGATTGAGCGCACCGATTCAGCTGAAAACGGATCCATCATTGTAGCATTGGTCGATAACGAGGAGGCAACGCTGAAGCGCTTGCGCCGTAAAGGCGGTGCGATTGCGTTGGAGCCGGCGAATAAAAACTACGAGACACGGATCTTTCCGCCTGAACGCGTGCGGGTTCAAGGACGGCTTATTGGACTTCTGCGTCGTTATTAGCAACTGATAGACATTTACTTTTCAATCCGCTTGCTGGGGGC
>CAXMNO010000463.1:0-2240 GCA_964194655.1 uncultured Acidimicrobiia bacterium | reverse complement strand
GGCGCGCTCTATGTTCTCCTGCGCCGCCGTCGAGATTAGCTTGAGCCGGGAATTTTGATTTAGGCCCGGGAATTTTGATTTAGGCCCGGGAGTTTTGATTTTGGACTGGGAAATTAATTTGAAACAAGTTAAGGAGCAGCGCTACCATGCCTGAAATTAACACTGCGGGCGCAAAAGCTTCATGACACCTTTCGGTAAAAAACTAAGAGAAATCAGGGCCGCAAGGGATATTGCCCTAAAAGATATGGCGGCCGGCCTGCAGATAACACCTGCTTATCTCTCGGCCATGGAACACGGCCATCGTGGTAAGCCTTCAAAGCGTTTCGTACACCGTGTTTGCCAGTATTTCGGCATCATCTGGGACGAGGCGGAGGACTTGCAGCGCCTGGCAGAACTTTCGCACCCCCGTGTCGTGGTTGATACATCCGGCCTCAGTCCCGAGGCAACGGAACTCGCAAACCTCTTTGCGGAGAAGATTTCAGAGCTCGATGATGATAAGATCGCGCGCTGGCTGGATGAATTGCGCAACAAAACTTGATTGGGAGCAGGCTATGCTGATCAAAGGCATCAATCACCTCGCCTTTATTACGGATGATATGACTAAGACCACCCGCTTTTACCGCGACCTTTTAGGACTGGAGCTGGAAGCGGGGATCGGCCATGATGGTTACCGGCATTACTTCTTCGCCATGGAAACCGGCCAAATCGCTTTTTTCGAGTACGATATTGCGCGCCCAATGAAGCGCGACAAGTTCCATGGTGCCCCGACCGATGAGCCCATTGGCTTCGACCATGTATCCTTCACTGTTGCGAGCAAAGAAGAACTCTTCCAGCTAAAGGATAAGTTGGAGGCCGCGGGCATTAAAATATGGGGGGTGATCGACCATGGAACCTTGTGGTCGATCTACTTTTTCGACCCGAACAACATCCCGCTGGAAGCATCGTGGGATTGCGTGGAGCTGTTGAAGAAGCCAGCGATCGAAGATGATGACCCTCTCGCAATTTCCGCCGAAGGCGCGGAGCCGCAGCCAGGACACTGGCCGGAGGTCACGAACCCAACGCCCCCTGAGGCGATGGTGGCAGAGGCCGGCAACGGCTTTCCGATGCGCCAGTCTTTCCTTAGCCGTGGCATCGCCCGCGCGCGCGAAGGACTGCCAGATACCGAAGCCGTGGAGTAGGATTGGTTTAGCTTAATTGGAATAGCTTAAAGGATGAACTTGCTGAGGTCGGAGTTCTTCGCCAGTTCGCCGACACGTTCCTGCACGTCTGAGGCGTCGAGCGTAATCTCCTCCCCACCACGGTCGGTGGCTGTGAAGGAAATTTCCTCCAGCAACTTCTCCATCACCGTATGAAGACGCCGGGCCCCGATATTTTCAACCGTCGTGTTGATCTCAGCCGAAAGCTTTGCTATGGCGGAAACGGCTTCATCGGTGAAGTTTATCGTGACCTCTTCGGTGTCGAGCAAAGCCTTATACTGAATGATCAGGCTGTTTTCAGGTTCCGTCAAAATCCGTTTGAAGTCCTCTTCGTTAAGCGCATTCAGCTCCACACGAATTGGCAAGCGGCCCTGAAGCTCCGCCAAAAGGTCGGAGGGTTTTGCCATGTGAAAGGCACCAGAGGCGATAAAGAGGATGAAATCGGTTTTGACTGTGCCATGCTTGGTGGAGACGGTCGTGCCCTCGATGAGCGGTAACAAATCACGCTGCACACCCTCACGGCTGACGTCGGCACCTGCACGATCGGAACGCACGGTAATCTTGTCGATCTCATCCAAGAAGACGATGACATTCTGCTCGACCGCCTGAATAGCCTCCGCCACCACCATTTCTTCATCCAGTAGCTTATCGGATTCCTGATCAATCAAGATTTCGTAGGAATTAGACACCGTGGTGCGGCGCTTTTTTGAACGCCCACCCATGGCTTTACCGAAGATATCACCCAGGTTCAGCATCCCCATAGAGGCACCGGGCATGCCAGGGATATCCATGGTGGGCAGCTGCATGCCAGATGTGTCTTGAACCTCGATCTCGATTTCCTTGGTATCAAGGTCGCCTTGGCGCAGCATTTTGCGGAATTTTTGGCGCGTATCTTCTGATGCCTTTTCGCCGACCAGCGCATCGAGCACACGGTCTTCGGCGAGCACTTCAGCTTGTGCGCGGACTTCCTTGCGCAGTCGCTCGCGCGTTATGTGGATGGAGATTTCCACCAAATCGCGTATGATCTGTTCTACGTCACGCCCG
>CAXMNO010000462.1:0-2702 GCA_964194655.1 uncultured Acidimicrobiia bacterium | reverse complement strand
TTGCTCCTCAAGCACATCCCAATTGATTGTAGCACCATCCAGGCGCGGCGGCGTTCCTGTCTTTAGGCGGCCTATCCTAAAACCTAGACCCAATAACCGCTCCGATAGCTTTAGGGCCGGTGCTTCCCCTACCCGGCCCGCCGGTGTGCGCTTATCCCCGCAATGGATCAAGCCGTTCAAAAACGTCCCGGTTGTCAAGACGACGGCGCCTGCATGAAGCTCCTCACCCGCCGCCGTTTTAACACCGCAACATCTACCATCAGCACTTAGGAGAAGATCCTCAACCGATGCCGCTTTTAGCTCGAGACTTTCCTGTTCGCGCACCAAGTCCTGAATTGCTTCGAGGTAAAGCTGGCGATCTGCCTGTGCGCGTGGTCCACGGACGGCCGGACCTTTCCGGCGATTGAGCATCCGAAATTGAATGCCCGCACGATCGATAGCGCGTGCCATAAGCCCGTCAAGCGCATCGATTTCCCGTACAAGATGGCCTTTACCAAGGCCCCCAATTGCTGGGTTGCAGGACATAACGCCAATGGTCGCCGGATCATGGGTCACCAAAAGTGTCCGCGCACCAATACGCGCAGCAGCAGCAGCGGCTTCCGTACCCGCATGGCCACCCCCAACGACTATCACGTCCCACTTCGACATTCAGCAAACACGCCTTCCGATATCGGCAATTCTCAATCAGTGCAAAGTCACTCTATAAGAGTGGCACAGCATTCCAGGCGTCTATAGCGGAGAGAACAGCTATGGGTCAACAGCACTTTGTTTCACGTGAAACAGAGCCGACGGTCTTACCCATCATTTCCCGATACAAAATTCCGAGAATAGCAGGTCTAAAACATCCTCGATATCGTTCCGTCCCGTGATCCGGCCCACCGCAGAAAGCGCAACCCTTAGGTCTTCTGCCGCCAATTCCGGCAGAGGTGCACTGCGCATACGATCAAGCGCCGCCACCGTTTCCTCCAAGGCGTGACGATGGCGCAACCGTGTCACGACAGCTGCCTCACCGCCGCCGAAACGCGACACCACCTCACTTCGTAAATGGTCGAGCAAGGCAGGAAGCCCAATCCCCGATTTGGCTGAAATCATAAATGCCGGTAAATTGCGGAGCTCCTCCGGTGGTTCAAATTTATCGTCAGAACTATCTTCCTGTTCCCTCAAGTCCACCTTATTCCAGATCAAAATTGCACGCGACCCAAGACGTGACCACGCCTCATCTGTTGCCGGAACCGATTCCACTGCATCGAAAACGACCAAGACAAGATCGGCATCCTCCGCACGCTTGCGCGAGCGCATCATGCCCTCAAGCTCTATTCGAATGGATGAATCACCATCCTCACCCTCAAGACGTCTTAGCCCAGCCGTATCGGCCAAAAGGACGGGATAGCCTTCTAGATCCAAATGCACCTCCACCACGTCACGGGTCGTACCTGCGATATCGGTGACGATCGCCGCCTCCCTGCGGACAAGCGCGTTCAAAAGAGACGACTTTCCTGCATTCGGCGGCCCAACGATGGCAATCTGAAAACCTTCTCTTAAGCGCTCGCCTAGGTGCCGGTCATCAATATGTTGTGTTATTCCTTCCTTAATCCTCAACACTTGGTGGTCGAGGACCTGATTAAGATCGTCGGGCAGCTCTTCGTCCGAAAAATCAATGAGGGCTTCGCACAAAGCGCTCGCCTCCAACAAATCCTCGCGCCAACCTTCCACCAATGTCGAAAGCGCGCCCTGCATTTGCCTTAGCGCTTGGCGTCGCTGTGCCTCCGTCTCCGCCGCGATCAGGTCTGCTAGCCCCTCAACCTCACTCAGATCCAATTTACCGTTATCAAAAGCCCTTCTCGTAAAATCCCCAGCCTCCGCAGGATAAAGGCCCGGCACGTGGGCCAGGCAATCGAGCACAGAGGTCACAACCGCAGGCCCGCCATGGATGTGCAGCTCACAAACGTCCTCTCCGGTAAAACTTTTCGGTCCCCGAAAAAATATCGCGAGGCCTTGATCTAAAATCTCGTCATTTCTGGGGTCACGAATCGCCACGCGCTGCGCGGTTCGGGCCTTTGGGTCTGAAAGACCGGCAACCTGCACCAAAGTATCTTTCACGAGCGGGCCTGAAATCCGAACCACGGCCACACCGGCACGCCCACGCGCACTTGAAAGCGCAAATACCGTCGTCATCAAGCCCTTTGCCCCGCAAATCCAACAGAGCGCGATAAATTACTGGGCCGAAAGCTCGGCACCATCCGCCAAAATGCCTTAATCGCGATCATCTTCGCTTGAACCCTTGCCCGCCATTGACGCCATTTGCGTCCAAAAGGATTTTTGCACAGCTTCCCATTCTTTCAAGCCCTGGGGGAGCCCTTGTCCCATTCCCATCGCCATCCAGGATTTCGCCATCTGTTCAGGATCCATAGCGGTCAATCCCGTGGTCAAACGGTCGCGAAGCATCTCCAGGAACTCTTCCTGCAAAGCTGTTACATCGGGAAGCCCCAAGAAGCGCCGCGCTTCTTCAGGCGTACAATCAACATCAATGCTTATTTTCATAAAGCTTCCCTTTCTTCAAATGCCCCTATCAAATTGACAATAGCCGGAGCCCACCCTTAAAGCCCTTGAAAGATTATGGTTGTTAGACGCCCCCCTCCACCCCCATAAAAGGCCTGCGAGGATACCCGACTTTAGCTGGTTCTGCTTTATTTGGTATGGGC
>CAXMNO010000461.1:0-3351 GCA_964194655.1 uncultured Acidimicrobiia bacterium | reverse complement strand
CCAGTCGATGCAGAACGGGAGGGACTGCACCTAACCGGCTACATCGCTCTCCCCACCTTTAGCCGCGCGAATTCTCAACAGCAACATCTTCTGGTCAATGGCCGCCCCGTGCGGGACAAATTGCTCTACGGGGCGATCCGTGGGGCATATCAGGATTTTTTAGCGCGCAATCGCCATCCCGTTGTCGCACTTTTCCTCGACCTCCCGCCAGAAAATGTGGATATCAACGTCCATCCGACGAAAGCTGAGGTGCGGTTTCGTGACCCAGGCCTTGTGCGAGGTCTGATCGTGAGTGCCTGTCGTCATGCCCTAGCCCAAGCAGGCCACCGGGCATCTACAACAGTTGCAGGGGCTGCGCTGGGTGCGTTTCGGCCTGAGGCGATGGCTGAAGGTGGTAATGCGCCTCCGTTCGCTGGGCCTGGGTGGCGGCAGAGCCATGCTTCGCCAAGAACCTACGAACAGGTGGCGACAAGCTATCACGCATCGATCCCCGGATTGGCGGATCCACCCGCGACCCGGCCACCGGAGCCTGGGCTCGGGGCGAGGCCGGGAGATGTGGAATCCCTTGAGGGGGCGGCTGACTATCCCCTTGGTGCCGCACGGGCACAGCTCCACCGCACTTATGTCGTTTCTCAAACTCAAGATGGGCTTGTAATCGTCGATCAGCACGCAGCCCACGAGCGTATCGTTTATGAGGCTATGAAGAAGGAATTGGAAAGCTCAGGGGTCGCACGCCAGCTTCTTCTTTTGCCAGAGGTAGTGGAGCTAGAAGAACTCGCGGTTGAGCGCTTGCTGGCCCGACAAGAAGAGCTAGCGGAATTGGGCCTTGGCATTGAAGGCTTTGGCCCTGGTGCCATTGTCGTTCGCGAGGTGCCAGCCCTTTTGGGGGAGGCCGATGTCCAAGGCCTTTTGCGCGATCTGGCCGATGAGCTGGCTGAATTGGGCGAGGCGCTGGCCTTGAGGGAACGTCTGGAGACCGTTTGTGGCACCATGGCCTGTCACGGTTCCGTCCGCGCGGGGCGGGAACTTAATGCGGGCGAAATGAACGCGCTTTTAAGACAGATGGAAGCGACGCCTCATTCCGGACAATGCAATCACGGTCGCCCGACCTATGTGGAATTGAAGCTTCAAGATATCGAAAAGCTTTTCGGCCGCAGGTGATTGGAACCTCCGAAAGCGATATTCCTTTAGGATAGTTAGAATTCATGCGTTTGCTGTTTGCTCTTATCTTTCTCGACCTTCTCGGTTTCGGGATCGTCGTTCCGGTTTTGCCTTTTATTGCGCTGCACCTTGGCGCGAGCGTGACGGAGGTAACCTCGCTTTCAGCCGCTTATTCCGCAGCCCTCCTGTTAGCGGCACCGGTGTGGGGACACATCAGTGATACCTGGGGGCGAAAGCCTGTTCTCCTCCTCGCTTTCTTTGGCACAAGCGTTGCCTTTTCCATGATGGCCTTTGCTTCTGCTGTCTGGATGCTCTTCCTTGCGCGTGCATTTGCTGGGCTGATGAGTGGGGATATAGCAGCCGCGCCCGCTTACGTTTCCGATATTACGCCACCTGAAAAACGTGCGAGAAACATGGGTTTCATCGGGGCTGCCTTCGGACTTGCCTTCACGATCGGCCCCGGCATTGGCGCAACTCTTTTCGCCATGCTGCCTGAGGAAACGGCCTTTCGAGTCATTCCTATGATTTCGGCATTTTTGTCGATTGCGACCCTAATACTTGCCGCAAAATTTTTGCCGGAAAGCCTGAACCGGCACGCTGAGGGGGAGGGGCCTGTCACAGCTTCATCGCCCAAGCGCGGCCTACTGCATGCCTTTACCTTCAAGCATATGACATTGGTCGTTGCGATCATTTTCTTTATTTCCGCCGCCTTCGCCGCGATGGAAGCCACATTGCCACTTTGGGCGAAAGCCATGCTCGGCTGGGGGCCCGAAGAGGTTGGCTACCTCCTCGTCGTTGCGGGTGTGGTCGCCGTTATCGCGCAAGGTGGGTTGATAGGGCCCTTAACCCGTATTTTCGGTGAGCCTAAGGTCGTAATCTTAGCCGGCGTTTTACTTTTTTCCGGGATGGCTGGGATCGCACTGGCGGAGGGGAAAATGCTCCTCATTTTCGGAATTGCCTGCTTGGCCGGTGGTTTTGGCTTGGGGAACCCTGCTTTGCAGTCCTTAATTTCCCAACTATCCGGGCGTCTATCGGCAGGAAGTGCGCTTGGAATTGCGCAGGCGACAAGCAGTCTTGCGCGAATTTTTGGGCCGCCGAGCGCCGGTTTGCTCTTCGAGGAAAAGGGGCCTGCTGCACCCTATGCTATTGGGGCGATTGTGATGCTGGGGGTTGTCGTTCTCGCAATTGCGCTATTGGTTCGCCTGCGTCGCGATCCTGTCTCGCTGGTCGCGCGTTCATGAGGACTTCTTAAGCTCAAGGAAGTGCATTTTGGCCGCGCCATATTTACGCGCATCAAGGTGCTCAAACGCTGATGGAGGCTGAAAAGTCTCTTTTGCTGCCACCTCCACGATGATGAGGCTTTCATTGCCTATCCAGCCACGCTCCAGCAACGCCTCCAGGGCTAGAGGTGCTAAGTTGCAGCCATAAGGTGGATCAAGAAAAAGCAAGTCGGCTGTGGCTTTGGCGCTTGGTGGGTTGGTGGCATCTGCCGCGATAATGCGGACCTTCTCTCGCCCAAGGCCCTCTTTCCCTAGGTTGGCTAGATTGCGTTCTATTAATTTCAGGGCTGTTGGATTCTTTTCCAGGAAGGCGACTTCCCCTGCCCCACGTGATAGGGCTTCGATGCCAAGCGCGCCGCTTCCAGCGAAGGCGTCGAGCACCCTCGCTCCCCAAACGCGATCTCCCTCGCCAAAACGGCCGCCTGCTAGAATATTGAACAGTGCCTCGCGTGCCCGGTCTGACGTGGGACGTAGGCCTTTGTCGGCGGGACCTTCCAGGCGCTTGCCTTTATGACGTCCGCCGACGACCCGCATGGGCGGCACCCTTTCCGCTTCGCTTCGTGCCCGGTTTGCCAGGGGTCTTTGGTCGCGGCTTGGCACTTGTTTCCAAAACACCATCGCCGCCTTGCTTGGGCCGTCCCGATTTCCGGCCACCGGACTTGCGCGGCTTCGTTTTTGACTTGGCAAAGCCTTTACGCGTACGCGCGTCCCGCTCTTCCCCGAAGATGGTTTTAAGCTGGGAAGATGGGACTGAGCGCACCTCACCCGTTGGTAAATCGCCCAGCTCTAGTGGGCCATAGGAAAGGCGGATCAAACGGTTGACCTGTAGTCCTAAGTACCTGCAAACCTGACGGATTTCGCGGTTCTTCCCCTCCTGCAATGCCATGATCAGCGAGGTGTTGCTGCCGGT
>CAXMNO010000460.1:0-9043 GCA_964194655.1 uncultured Acidimicrobiia bacterium | reverse complement strand
GAGGATATCGCCTGTCCATTCGCCGTGGAAAATGCCTTCTATCCAGCCAGCCTCATCGCCCGTGCCCTCATCAATAGGCCGCCGTCCTGTGGCAGGCCAGCGTACGATTTCGATTTCGCAAGTCTCCGGGTCGTCGACCAGGCGGCCATAGCCCTGCACGCTCTCTTCATTCGCGACCACAAGGGGAACCTGATAGAGATCAAGCGAAGGCTTTTCGCTTGCTTCAAAGAGGTAGTTTGGCGCGCTTTCCGGCATTTCTCCGACTCCAATCCGCTCGTCTTAACGCAGTCTTCGATCCACCCAAACAGGCATCGCTTGAAGACTAGCATGAAGTCGAATTCTTACCCTAGAGCCTTATGCTCCAACTCCAAATATTCGCTTGAGCGCATTTCCTGAAGACGGCTTACCGTACGCTCGAACTCAAACGCGCCGTGTCCACTTGGATAAAGCCCCTCAGGCGGCGCTTGGGCTGCGATGATGAGCTTCACCTTATGCTCATAGAGCGCATCTATCAGGATCATAAATCGCCGCGCTTCGTTGCGACGGTTTTCATTGAGCTTGGGAACGCCGCCCAAGAGCACTGTGTGATAGCGCCCGGCAATCGCAAGGTAATCGCTTGGCCCCAGAGGGTTCTCGCAAAGCTCCGCAAAAGTGAAACGGGCAACGCCACGTGCGGCCAGTGAAACGGGAATTTTCCGGCCCATGACCGCAACTTCCTCAGCCGAGGGGGCGGCCCCTTCCGTCAAGCGCCCGAACGCCTCATCCAGGGCCTTCTCCGCGCGCGGGCCGAGAGGCGCATGATAGATCTCTATCGCTTTGATGCGGTCTTGCCGGTAATCGGTGCCTGAATCGAGCAATAAGATGTCGAGTCGCGCCTTTAACAGGTCGATGAAAGGAAGGAAATTTTGCCGCTGCAATCCACCCTCATAGAGACGGTCGGGCGGCCAGTTGGAGGTCGCGACCACTACGACGCCGCGCCCCAATAAGCTCTCGAAAAACCGGCTGAGGATCATGGCATCAGCGATATTCACGACGTGGAACTCATCAAAGCAAAGAAGCGTTGCCTCTTCAGCCACCTCGCCTGCAAGCTCGGGCAGCGGGTCGGATTTTTCGCCTTTGGATCGCTTTCGCCATGCGTGAAGGCGACCTTGCATTTCCTGCATGAAGGCGTGGAAATGGACACGCCTTTTTTTCTCGACGGGCGCAACTTCAAAGAAGAGATCCATCAGCATCGACTTGCCCGTGCCAACGCCACCAAAAATATAGAGGCCTTGGGGTGGCTCTACCCGTCTTCGCCCCAACCCCAAACGTTCCTTCCAACCGCTACCGCCGTTGGAGAGCTGATAATTCCTAAGTGCATTATGAAGTGACTGCAGCTTTTCCGCCGCCAATTCCTGGCCCGGATCGGGCTTTAGCTGTCCAGCCCGCTTTTGCTCGCGATAGATAAAGAGCGGACCTTCGCTCACAAGAAGTCCCGCCCTCGCGCAATCCTAATGGTCATCTTCCCCCCGCGACCCGGACGACTGTTGCAGTCGTATAAGCGGCATCATCCGAGAGCAACCATATAATCGACTTTGCGATATCTTCCGGCGTGGCGGCACGCCCCATCGGAATGGATTCAACATCACGCTCCAACCGGTCGGGCAAGCCATAGGTTTCATGCATTTCCGTGTCAATAATGCCCGGCGCCACGGCGTTCACCCTAACTCCCTCGCGCGCTAACTCTTTACCAAGACCAATGGTGAAGGAATCAACCGCACCCTTGCTTGCCGCATACCAGACATATTCACCCGGCGAGCCTAAGCTTACAGAACCTGATGAAAGATTAACAATCCCGCCGCCCGATCCGCCATAGCGCGTCGACATGCGTTTGACTGCTTCTTGGCTACACCAGAAAAGGCCTTTAACGTTGGCGTCAACGACATCGCTCATCATTTGGGCATCAGCATCCGCCAAGCGCCCGATTTTACCCGCTATCGCCGCATTATTAACGAGCGCTGTTAAAGGGCCAAGTTCATCATCAACTCTTTCGAATAAGCGAAGGACTTGAGCGCGATCTGCAACATCGGCTTGAACCGAAATGGCGCGGCCACCCACATCCCTGATCTCAGCCACCACCGATTCGGCGCGTGCCGTGTTTCCAAGATAGTTGACGCAGATGTCATAACCCGCAGCCGCACCTAACTTACAGACCGCCGCTCCGACGCCACGCCCCCCGCCTGTCACGATCATCGCTCTCCGACTCATTCCGTAACCCTCATTTCCGTATAAAAATTTATGAGCTGCGTTTTGTGGCGTATCGCCCCTTTGTTCAATACTTTGCAGGCAAAGGCCGTCCCATTTCCTCCAACACACGCCGCAAGCGGTCGGGATAGTCGGTGATAATGCCGTCGACGCCGAGTGTGATGAGGCTGCGCATGGCCTCTGGATCGTTGACCGTCCAGACGATGACGCTAAGACCGGAGGACTGCGCTTCCTTCAAGTCAAAAGGCAGGAGGTCGCGGTAGTAAGGCGACCAAATGGAACCGCCTAGATGCTTGATCGCCTCAGGCGGTGTTAAGGGGCCATTATCCATGTCTAGGCCGGCCAGCCAGGGCGAGACCCCATCCTCGCCACGTTGCAGGTTATCAAGCCAGCTCTGTTCCGCGGTCAGAAAAGCAGTCGCGATTTCAGGGGCGAGTGCCTCAACCACCACTAAAGAACGCCAGTCAAAGGATTGGACACTCGCGCGTGCCTCTAGCCCCAGTTCCTTCAAAAGCGCCACCATGAGTTTTGCTGCGGCCTCAGGGTCTGCAGAGGCCCCGGGATCGAGCGGCGACGTTTTGATTTCGATGTTGTAGCGCATTTGGCCACCACTAAGGCCTTCAATGTGACGAAGCGTTTCATCTAGCCGGGCAAACCTGATGCCGTCTCGTCCTTCCTGGCTTACGAAGCGCTCGGAATAGCTGTTTTCAGGATTTATGCGGCCGATGTCGTATGAAGCGAGTTCTTCCCACGTGAACTCGCGAATAGCCCTTCCTTCGCCTTCAAGCCACTTGCCTTCGGGGGTTCTCGTTAGCGCGGGGTTTAGCCGTCGATCATGCGAGAGGACCAAGACACCATCGGCGCTCACCACCGCATCCATCTCAAGCGTCGTCACACCGAGCCCTATCGTGGCGACAAAACCCTCCAACGTGTTCTCGGGGAAATGACCGCGAGCCCCACGATGACCTTGCAGGTCGAACTCCGCACGGCGCAGGATGTTAGTCTCCTCAGGTGAGGGCTGCTTAAGGAGCGTCAAACCCGCCACGGCTGCCAGCAAGATCGTTGCGAGCAGCATACCTTTGGAGCTGCGCGAAAGCCGCCCCTTGATCGCTTCAGGCAGTATTTTTGCAGGTTTTGCATCCTCGGGCGGAGCTGGTTTCTTAGCGTCTTTCGTCATGACTTTTTACGCAAATGTGGTCACTCGCCTTTCATCGCATCTCGCATGGCCCCCGCGGTTTCCTGTGCAAGGGGATCCTCACGCTTAGCCAGGGCTGCAGCCGCAGCTTCCATATTTCCACGTGGTTTATTCTGGTTTAACTTTGCTTTTGCTTCCAGCCTTGAAATCGGCATTTCAAAGGCAACGATCCCCTTCATCATGTTAGCCACGTAGTCTTCGCCAAGCGATGAGACTGTCCAGGGCACTTCCTGCAAGGATTCGTTCTTGTCTGTAAGCTTTGTTAGAACCTCTTTCGTACGCGCCGGATCATCGATGATTATCGGCGTCCCATAAGCATGAACGGCCAGATAATTCCACGTCGGGACGTTGGGCTTCTCGGAGTTGTAGTCGAGCGGGGAGACATAGGCATGAGGGCCTTGGAAAACGACCAGAGCTTCACGTTCGTCTAATTCCTGCCCCAAATCCCGCCAATGAGGATTAGCGCGCGCAAAATGCCCAAGTAGCATGCCGTTGGCGCCGTAATTAGGCTCGAAAACGAACGGTAAATGCGTCGCCGTTGGAAGGCCATCCTTGGCGGTCACGAAAAGCCCAAAGCTGTAAGCCTCAATGATTTCACGGATCGCCTCTGGATCTTCGAGCTTAAACATCGACGGCACGTACATCGCTTTGCTTCCTTGTCACTGCAAAAGTAAGGGGTCACTGCAAAAAGTAAGGGCGGCTAAATTAGGCCGCCCCCCGATTACATGAAAGAACCGCTTTCAACGCGCCCTTGAGACCGCCTTACCCTTGGCGCCCATTACCCTTGACGCTCGACCATAAGCATTTTGATTTCGGCAATCGCCTTGGCAGGATTTAGTCCCTTCGGACAGGTCTTGGTGCAGTTCATGATCGTGTGGCAGCGATAAAGCCTGAAAGGATCTTCCAGTTGATCCAGGCGCTCACCCGCCGCCTCGTCGCGGGAATCTGCAATCCAACGGTAAGCTTGCAATAATATCGCAGGACCCAAATACCGGTCACCATTCCACCAATAGCTGGGACAAGACGTCGAACAGCAAAAGCAAAGAATACACTCCCACAGCCCATCGAGCTTTTGCCTATCTTCCGGATTTTGCAGGCGCTCACGTTCCGGTGCCGGTGTTTCCGTCTTTAGCCAAGGCTCGATAGAAGCCAATTGAGCATAGGCATGGTTCAAGTCCGGTACGAGGTCCTTCACCACCGGCAAATGCGGCAAGGGATAGACCTTCACCTCATCCTTCACATCGCTGATGTATTTGGTGCAGGCAAGCGTGTTGGTACCGTCGATATTCATGGCACACGACCCGCAAACACCCTCCCGGCAAGAACGGCGGAAAGTGAGCGTCGGGTCAATCTCGTTCTTGATTTTAATCAGGGCGTCCAAAACCATCGGACCACAGTCATCGAGATCGACCCCGTAGCTATCGACGCTCGGATTTTGGCCATCATCGGGGTTCCAACGATAGACCTTGAAGGTCTTCAGGCTTTTCGCGCCCGCTGGTGAGGGATGGGACTTGCCGCCTTTGATCTTGGAATTGGCGGGAAGGGCAAATTCAGCCATTTTTCTTTTGCGTCCTTTTGCCTTGCTGGCACTTGGCGGAGAGCTTAAGCCCTACCGTGCGCCCAAAAATCCATCAATAGACCCGCGCCCTGGGCGGGAAAACTTCGACCTCGTTTGAAAGCGTCGTCATGTGTACTGGACGATAATCAAAGCTAACGTTCCCTGCGTCATCGCAGTAAGCGAGCGTATGCTTCATCCAGTTCTCGTCGTCACGATCAGGGTGGTCTTCACGCGCGTGCGCACCGCGACTTTCCGTGCGATTTGCCGCAGAAGAGAGCGTGACACGGGCTTGATAGATAAGATTGTCGAGCTCCAATGTCTCTACCAGATCCGAATTCCAAATCATGGACCGGTCGACGACCTTGATATCCGCCCGCTTGGCCCAGACATCACCCATCTGTTTTACGCCTTCATCCAGGACCTCGCCGGTACGGAAGACAGCCGCATGGCTTTGCATGACATGCTGCATTTCATCGCGCAGCGCCGACGTCGGCGTTCCACCATCGGCATGGCGCGCCTTATCCAAGCGCGACATAGCAGCTTCGTGGGCATCGGGTGATAGAGGAGCTTGGCTCTCGCCGGGCTTCAATATTTCAGCACAACGCTTAGCAGCCGAACGGCCAAAAACGACAAGATCCAAAAGGGAGTTGGATCCAAGCCGATTAGCGCCATGAACGGAAACGCAGGCCGCCTCCCCAATGGCCATCAGGCCAGGCACGACCGTATCTGGGTTACCATCCTTGGGCCGCACAACCTCACCAGTGTAAAGAGCCGGGACCCCGCCCATATTATAATGGCAGGTCGGGATCACCGGGATCGGTTCCTTCGTCACATCGACACCTGCGAAGATGCGCGCTGATTCGGCAATGCCGGGGAGGCGCTCATGGATGATTCCAGGATCAAGATGCTCAATATGAAGATGGATGTGGTCGTTCTTCGCGCCGACACCTCGACCCTCACGCACCTCCATCGTCATGGAACGGCTGACCACATCGCGGCTCGCCAAATCCTTGGCCGAAGGGGCATAGCGTTCCATAAACCGCTCCCCTTCGGAATTGGTCAAATAGCCGCCTTCACCGCGCACGCCTTCGGTGATGAGGCAGCCCGCGCCGTAAATGCCCGTCGGATGGAACTGAACGAATTCCATATCTTGCAGAGGAACGCCCGCACGAATAGCCATGGCAGCGCCATCACCCGTTTGCGTATGCGCACCTGTGCAGGAGAAATAGGCCCGGCCATAACCGCCGGTCGCCAAAATTACCATCTGCGCACGGAAGCGATGGATCGTCCCGTCATCAAGGTTCCAGGCAACCAAACCCCGGCAGATGCCATCTTCCATCATCAAGTCGATGCCGAAGTACTCGATGAAAAATTCCGCGTGGCATCGGAGACTTTGCTGATAGAGCGTATGCAGCATGGCATGACCAGTCCGATCCGCCGCAGCGCAAGTCCGCTGGGCAATCCCCTCGCCATAACGCGTTGTCATGCCGCCGAATGGCCGCTGATAGATCTTTCCAGCCTCGGTCCGGCTAAAGGGCATGCCGTAGTGTTCAAGCTCCAAAATCGCAGGAACCGCCTCACGCACCATATATTCGATGGCGTCTTGGTCACCCAGCCAATCAGACCCCTTGACCGTGTCGTACATATGCCAGCGCCAATCGTCTTCCCCCATATTACCGAGCGAGGCGGAGACGCCGCCTTGGGCTGCCACGGTATGGCTCCTAGTTGGAAAGACTTTCGAGATGCAGGCGGTTCGCAAGCCAGCTTCTGCCAAGCCAAGCGTCGCTCTCAGCCCGGCACCACCAGCACCCAGAACCACAACATCATAGGTGTGATCGACGAATTCATAAGCCTGGCTCATGGATCAGTTCCCGAATAAAAGCGAAAGTACGGAAAGCACGCCCGTTAGCGCGAGCACGATGCAAGTCCCCTTGAGCACGATAAGGCCCAAAACCTTCACAGGCTCATTGTGGACATAGTCCTCAATCACCACCTGGAGGCCGAGAAAGGCATGATAAAAAGTGGTGATAACAACCAGGATCATCAAAGACGCACTTAGCGGCGAGGAAAGCCAAGCCTGGATAACCTCACGCCCGGCGCCTGCATTGGCCGCGAGCGAAAAGACAAACCATAATGTTAAGGGAACCAGCGCGATGGCAGAGAGGCGTTGTGACCACCAGTGGCCAGTTCCTGATTTTGCCGAGCCGAGGCCGCGCACATGCCCGAGAGCTGATCGCATGGACATCACGCACCTCCCATAAAGCTGTAACCGGCAATCCAGGACAATAAGGTCAAGATGGCCGTTCCACCTAAGACAGCCCAGCCAGATTTAGTCACACTCTCAAGCTCAAAACCCAGTCCGATATCCCAGGCGAGATGGCGAATGCCATTACAGAAATGGAAGAAAAGCGCGATTGTCCAACCGAAGAGAAAGAGCCGCCCAAAAAATGATCCGATCACACTCTGCGCCGTCTCAAAGGCCTGATCGCTCGTCGCCGCTGCTGCCAGCCAGTAAATTAGAAGCAAAGACCCAAAAGCAAGAATCACTCCACTGATGCGGTGCAGTATTGACAGCACCGATGTGATTTGCGGCCGGTAAACCTGCAAATGTGGTGACAAAGGCCGATTAGAGCTCGCCATTGTGATTCCCCTAATTTGGGTCCCCCGTTTTTGGGCGATTTCCCCGCTTTGAACCCGGATCTACCCTGGATCTTCCGGTTAACCAAGTTTGCCCGTTGGTTTAGACCGCCCGCACTTTATCGTCAACGCTGCACCCACTGTTAGGGCCTCGCCATTAAGCTCTCCCCGCTATAGACCTCTTAAAGCTGGCATTCGGGTATCTATATTGCAATGCAAAAAGAAAAGTGAGGTTTGGTAGCTATCATCGATCGCTTATCGCAATATGTTGTGGACTTTCCACTCTCAATTTTTTCGCACCGCAAAACTGTGGATAACAACGTGAATAATTTGTGCGTGTATTGTTAGGTTTTGCTAATTTTATGCACAAGTTTGTGACGGTTTTTGAAATATTTCTGTTGTTCGACAATTTCGTTCCCGCGATAATCATCTTGTACGTGAAAGCGTCGGTTATCGGCGGTCACGCTTCTCAGATCGACTTCGGTCGGTATGAGGATCCGATCAAGGAGACTGAGACTTAGGTTTTAGTAGACTTGGCGGGCACCCCAAGGGCCTTCGGGCTCTTGATGGGATGGCACCAAAATGGTCTTCGGATTATTGCGGTGCACTCGGGTTTCGGCTTTCGAGCCAAAAATCGGGGACACATTCCAGGACGCTCTTCGGAGCACTCCTGCTTGAGAAGATCGGGCTTTCGGGTTCGGACGGATCGAGCATAGAGGTCAGGTACCTCATTCGGGCTTCGGCCCTGGGGAGGGATGCAGGATCTCTAAGGGTGGGTGACATGGCTCCTTCGCGGGAGCACCTCTTTCGGGAGGCCAGTGTCATCAGGTGTGACATGTCAATGACTGGGGACGAAGAAGGCCTTTCGAGGATTTCTTGGTCCCAAGGGACAGCTTCAGCTTCCCTGCAAGTCTGGGGTTGTTCTTACGAGGGGTTTCGATGCGCTTCGGCGCTTCGACCTTTCGGCCAAGACCTGGATTGTGACTTCGGTCGCATTCCATGGTCGGACCGGGCAAGTGGGGTCTTTCGGGACCTTACGAGGAAGAGCCGGTTCGCGGCGGCCATCTCTTCGGAGATTTCGTCGCGGCGCCTTTGGGGGCCTTCGGGCCTCTGTGAGGTGGCCTGGAACTTTCGGGTTCCGCTAAGGCGCACGGTTCTTCTGGGGAGTTCGGGTTTTCGGACCCACCTCCATGACCGGATTGGCACAAGCTCTTGGAGTTCTTTATTACATGCTCTCGGGTTTCGGCCCGAAGTGTCGTAAGAAGGGTTTCGGGACGTGTCACCGAATAGTCGACACCGAGTGCAAAGGGATTTCTTGGTCGGGGGGTTAGGGTAGAGTCCCCAGGACTATACCCGATGTCCCAGATGTAGCCGCTAGCGGTTCCGCGAGGATCCCCTATCGGTGAGCT
>CAXMNO010000459.1:0-9621 GCA_964194655.1 uncultured Acidimicrobiia bacterium | reverse complement strand
CGCCAAGCCCTTGATGACCTCGGTATTACAGAGGAATTGGCGTGCGAGCTTGGCATCACCCTTTTGAAGATCGGCATGGTCTGGCCCTTGGAAAAGGAGATCGTTCGCCAATTTGCCGAAGGTCTTGAGGAAATCTTGGTGGTGGAGGAAAAGCGCGCCGTCATCGAAAACCAGCTCAAGGAACAACTCTATAATTGGCGTTCTGATGTCCGACCAAGGGTGGTTGGGAAGTTCGATGAAACTGGTGAATGGATACTTCCCTCCACCGGTGAGCTCACGCCGTCGCGAATTGCCCGAGCGATCGCGAAACGCATCGCCCCCTTCCATCGCAGTGAGGATATCGAACAGCGCCTTAAATTCTTGGACCGCAAGGAAAGGGCTTTGGAGGCGCGCCATAGCTCGATCAAGCGCCTGCCTTGGTTCTGCTCGGGCTGTCCCCACAACACCTCGACCAAGGTCCCAGACGGTAGCCGGGCCATGGCAGGCATTGGCTGTCATTGGATGGTTTTGTGGATGGACCGCAATACCGAGACCTTTACCCAAATGGGGGCGGAGGGTGTGCCTTGGATTGGCCAGGCCCCCTTCTCAAAGACAAAGCATGTCTTCGCCAATCTGGGCGATGGTACTTATTACCACTCAGGCATTCTAGCTATCCGTGCGGCCGTGGCTGCAGGCGTAAATATTACCTACAAGATCCTCTACAACGATGCCGTTGCCATGACCGGCGGGCAACCGGTGGAAGGATCGCTTTCGCCAGCACGTATCACCCGCCAACTCCAAGGCGAAGGCGTCGACCGCATCATCGTGATGACAGATGAGCCGGATAAATATCCCGTCGGGACCGAGTGGGCGGACGGCGTCGTCATCAAACATCGTGACGAACTGGAACGCGTTCAAAAGGAGCTGCGCCTGCTGGATGGGGTTTCAATCCTTCTTTACGACCAAACCTGCGCGGCCGAGAAACGCAGGCGGCGCAAACGCGGTCTATACCCCGATCCGCCCAAGCGCGTCTTCATCAACGATCTGGTTTGCGAAGGCTGCGGCGATTGTTCGGTCCAGTCGAACTGCGTCTCAATTGTCCCGGTGGAGACGGAATTTGGCCGCAAGCGCGCGATAGACCAGTCGTCATGCAACAAAGACTTCTCCTGCCTGAACGGCTTTTGCCCGAGCTTTGTGACGGTGGAAGGCGGGGAAATCCGTAAGGTAAAGCCTGGCACGGGTGCAGCACTTGCAGCCGAAGGGGCACCCTGGCAAGTGCTGCCCGAACCAGAACTGCCGCCCTTGGATAAGCCCTATTCCCTTCTGGTCACAGGCGTCGGTGGCACAGGTGTTGTGACTATTGGCGCCCTATTAGGCATGGCAGCCCACATCGAGGGCAAAGGGGTCACGATCCTTGATCAAACCGGGCTTGCACAAAAAGGCGGCGCTGTCATTAGCCACCTTCGCATCGCCAAGCGGGCAGAGGACCTGCACGCTGTTCGAATTTCCGCAGGTAATGCCGACTTAGTTCTAGGTTGCGATTTGGTGGTCAGTGCCGACTTTGATGCGCTCTCAAAGATGACACGCGGTGAGAGCAAGGCGATCGTCAACAGCCACGAGGTTATGACCGGGGAATTTACGCATAAACCGGATTTGCACTTCCCGACCGACGAGCTGCGAGACCTGATTATCGAATCAACCGGTGCCGGGAACGCCGAATTCCTAGATGCAACACGCCTGGCCACAGCCCTTTTAGGCGACTCCATTGCAACCAACCTCTTTATTCTGGGTTATGCCTGGCAGCGCGGTTTAATCCCTGTGGGGGAAACTGCGATCTTGGAAGCGATTGCCCTTAACGGTATTGCAGTCGATGCGAACAGCCGCGCTTTTACCTGGGGACGCAGGGCTGCTGTCGATTTGCCGGCAGTGCAAAAGGTCATTCAGCCAGCCGAGTTACCTGAAAGCCACCGGATTTCAGAAAGCCTGCAGGACCTGGTCGAGCGGCGGGCCGCCTTTTTGACGAACTATCAAAACGCAGCCTACGGCGCACGCTACGAAGCCCTGATACGCAAGGTTCAGGCTATTGAAGAACGCGTCTTCCCAGGCCGGGAAGATCTTACACTGGCCGTGGCACGCAATTACTTTAAGCTTCTCGCCATCAAGGACGAGTACGAGGTCGCGCGCCTCTATAGCGCCCCGGAATTCAGGCACAAGCTCGCCGAGCAGTTCACCGGGAATTACCGCTTGAAGCTCAATTTGGCCCCACCTCTGCTTTCGCGCAAAGATCCGGAAACGGGCCATTTGATTAAGCGTGAATTTGGGCCGTGGGTCTTCACTTTGTTTAAAATATTACAGCGTTTGAGGGGACTGAGGGGAACGCCATTCGATCCTTTCGGATATTCGCAAGACCGCCGCCATGAACGCGCGCTCATTGAAGAGTATGAGGCCATCCTTGAAGAGACTTTGGCAAAACTGGCGCCGCACAATTACGAAATCGCGGTGGAACTTGCCAGTAGCCCCACAAAAATCAGAGGCTTCGGCCACATAAAAGAAGCAAATATTCAAGCCGCGAAAATTTGCGAAGCTGAGCTGCTGGACGCCTTCAGGCAGCCGGATAACACCAAATCCGCGGCAGAATAGAAAAAGACCCCGCCAGATACGACGGGGCCTCAATAATTGAACGGAGCTGCTCCAAGTATCAGGAAGCTGCTTTTGCCCTCTTTCGCTCCTCTGACAAACCTTTGTAAAGACTGACACACATCAACAGCAGAACAAGTGCAAAGGGGAAACCCGTTGCAATGGCCGCTGCTTGCAAGGAAGCTAAGCCGCCACCGAGAAGCAACGCGATGGCAACCAACCCCTCAAAAATGCACCAGAAGATACGTTGGGCGATAGGGGCATCGATTTTACCGCCTGCAGTTATCGTATCGATGACGAGCGAGCCCGAATCCGATGACGTCACAAAAAAAACGATCACCAACACGATCCCGACGAAGGACAACAGTCCGGTCAGGGGGAGTTGATCAAGCATCTTGAAAAGCGATAACTCTGGCTGCCAGTTTGTGACTGTATCTGTCACGCCGGTGTAGCCATCGGTGACGAATTGACCAATCGCCGCTCCCCCGAAAGTGGTCATCCAGATGACACCAACGATTGTCGGAATAATCATGACGCAGGTCACAAACTCGCGCACCGTACGTCCTCTTGAAACGCGCGCGATGAACATGCCAACGAAAGGCGACCAGGAAATCCACCAGGCCCAGTAGAAAGTCGTCCAGCCATGCATGAAGCCGGTATCTTCACGACCAATCCAGTTACTGAACGCCGGTAGGTTTTGGAGATAGCTGGCAAAGTTCGTAAAGAAACCCACGACCAAATCTGCCGTGGGCCCAACGATGATAATGAAGAGCAAAAGAAGAAGAGCCAACAGCATGTTGAGCTCGCTCAATCGCTTCACACCTTTATCTAAACCGGCACAGACAGAAACCAGGGCAACCGCCGTGATGCCCAAGATCAAGACCACCTTGGTGCCATTTGTAACAGGGATGTCAAAGAGGTAATTGAGCCCCGCACTCGCTTGCTCCGCTCCAAAGCCAAGGGAAGTCGCAAGCCCGAACAGCGTCGCAAACACGGCCAAGGTATCGATGATATGGCCAACCCAGCCCCAGACAGCCTCCCCAAAGATCGGATAGAATGCGGAGCGAATCGTAAGCGGCAGGCCGCGGTTATAGCTGAAGAAAGCCAAGGACAAAGCCACAACAGCATATATTGCCCAAGGGTGCAGTCCCCAGTGGAAGATCGTAGCCGCCATGCCAAGCGCAATCGCCTCATCCTGGTCAAGCCCCTCAAGACCTAAAGGCGGGTTTTGAAAATGATAGACGGGCTCCAACACGCCAAAGAACATGAGACCAATGCCCATGCCTGCTGCAAACAGCATCGCAAACCAGCCTGGATAGGAATAATCGGGCTTGGCATCGTCCCCACCGATACGGATCTTGCCTAGAGGCGAAATCACAAGAAAAACGCAGAATAGGACGAAAATATTTGCCGCCCCCATAAAGACCCAATCAAAGGTTGAGGTTAACCAAGGGCGAAGATCCCCAAAAAAGGCTGCGGTTCCCTCTTGAAACATCAAGGTTATGAGAACGAAGCCTACAATGACGACCCCAGAAATCATAAAAACTGGATTATGAATATCGAGACCAAAGAACTGTATATTGTCCTGGCCCACTTCATATGCACTATCTCTGCTTTGGTTTTCACTCATACGTAAAAACCCCCTCTCTCAGTTGACCGGCCAGCAAAACGAGCCTTGCCTTCGAAACTCTGATCGAAGCCAAAGAACAGCGCGTGCAAAGCACGGTCATCATGGATCCAAGTTTTTTTCAGGTGGACGGTGAACATCCATTTTCCATTGCCATTCAAAGCGCTAACAGGAAAATGCGACTAAATGCACCTAAGCTCATCACAAGAAACGGGGGGCTTGATCTCTTAACAGCGAAGCTACGGTCTTATAAAAGCCAGCACCTGCCCCACCAGTGCTGTTACGCGAAGACTATGAAATAGAATTCAACGCGAATCGCTCGCCGAAGGCCTATATTAACCTATCTGCGACGAAATTTCTGCTGTGAATTGAAAAATTCACGTAATGATACGCGCCCGTTTCGATCAGGACATATCAAGAGCGGATTTATAGAGATCCAAAAGCGCTTCTTGTTCTTGGCGATCATTGCTCTCCATTTTCCGAAGCCGGATAATCTGGCGCATGATTTTGATATCGAAGCCTTCGCCCTTGGCCTCCGAGAACACTTCCTTGATATCGGCGCTCAAAGCCGCTTTTTCTTCTTCAAGCCGCTCAACCCGTTCGATGAAGGAACGAAGGCGATCAACGGCAACACCATGGGCATCGGACATGGTTGAAACTACTCCTTGGGCGTCTCTCAGACATAAAAATGGGAAGCGGACACTAGCGCTCTCGGTTGCCGCTGACAACGCCGGCAAGGCAAAAATTTATCCACAGAGTTCCCTCTAGGGATCAAGCGAGTTTTAGTGGCTGCCCGCTTTTTGCTTACCTGCCTCGTAAGCTGCTTTCTGCTCAGGCGTGGCTTCGAGCTGATGCTTCGCCTTCCACTCCGAATAAGGCATGCCGTAGACGATTTCCTTCGCCTCATCGAGGTCCATTTCGATCCCTTTTTCCTCGGCGGCTGCCCGGTACCACTTGGAAAGGCAGTTCCGGCAAAAGTTGGCGAGGTTCATCAAATCGATATTCTGAACATCGGGCCGGTCGCGCAGATGCCCAACCAAGTGGCGAAAGGCTGCTGCTTCCAGTTCCGTACGGGTTTTGTCGTCCATTGCTTCAATTCTCCTAAGCACTTCAAAGATCAATTTGTTGCGTTAAGCGCCCTTTGGCACGAAGGACTCAACGAGAAAATCCACAACGCGCTTCAGCGCTTCGCCTTTTTCCGTACCTTCGCCAAGGGCTGCCTCGTAAACTGCCACTTGCTGGTGGGCACCTGTCCCTCGTTCTAAGATATTGCGTGCCGCCTCGACCTCTTCAAGGCAACCGAGCTCTTTTGCAGATTCTGAACAAAGCCCAATGATTTCTTCAAGAAGATCGCTGTAGGGGACAATTTCACCCCGACCAAAATCAATCAAACCTTCATCGAAGCCATAACGCTGCGCGCGCCACTTATTTTCCTGGACCAGCATATTCGCGTAGCTGCGCCAACGCTGATTATTCCTCTTTAGGCGCCAAAGCATATGCAAGAGGCTTTGATAAAGTGCTGCAATCGTCACGGAATCATGCGCAAAGGTACAAATATCGGCGATCCGCATTTCCAGTGTCGGGTAGCGATCTGAAGGCCGGACGTCCCACCAGATTTTGGTTCCATCCTCGATCACGCCTGCATTGACCAGAACGTCAACGTGGCGCTGGTATTCGCCGTAGGAATCGAAAACCTCCGGCAAGCCTGTACGCGGCATCTCGTGGAAGACGGAGAGGCGGTAAGACTTTAGGCCAGTGTTCTCGCCGCGCCAAAATGGCGAAGAGGTCGAGAGCACCAAAAGATGAGGCAGGAAATAGGCGATCTGCTGCATTAGATCTATACGCAGATCATCATCATCCAGCCCGACATGCACGTGCATACCGCAAATCAGCAGACGACGAACCACGGCCTGCATGTCGCGCGCCAAGGCATCGTAGCGGTCTTTCCTGGTATGTTTTTGATGGTCCCACTCGGCAAAGGGGTGCGTTGATGCAGCAATCGGCGCGAGCCCATGGCGGCCGGCAACTTCCGCGACGGTTTTCCGCAGAAAAGAAAGTTCCTCGGCAGCTCCCTTTACGTTGGCATGCTTGCTGGTGCCAACCTCGATTTGCGACTGCATAAACTCAGGACTAACACGGCCCTCCAGGCGGCGCTCGCATTCGCTCATCAAGCTATCGGGCGCTTCCACCACAAGATCACGCGTCTCTAAGTTGACGAGAAGGTATTCTTCTTCGATGCCAATCGTGAAGCTTGGGTCCATTACGGGTTCCTTCTTATGGGCTAGGCGCTCACATAAGGCCGGTAGAGTTCTGGATCGCTCAATAACTCACGTAGAACACCACCCAGCAGATCCCCCCATTCCTCAGCCCCCTGGTGGGTATCGATCAAGTCTTGACGCACTTCGATTAGGGCATTGGCGATACCGCGCGCATCGCCATGAACATGCTGAGTATAACCATGCCCGTCGCGTCCGCTATAGGGTTCGTTATCTCCAACTGGAAGTCCCATCGCGCGCAAGCGGTCAATGAGAGCAATGGGGAGCCGGGCATCGTGATTCCAAAGAATACCGATCTTCCATGGCCGCTCAAAAGCATTCATCACCGGCGCGAAAGAATGCATGGAGACCAAAACCGGCCATCGGCCAGCCGCAATCCGCCTGGTGATCAAAGCATCGATGGCTGCATGATAGGGTTCGAAAAATTCCCGGATCCTTTGCCCACGCTCTTCCAAGCCAAGATCACTATTACCTGGAATGATCGTACCATCACTCTCATCCGGGATCGACGGCGCCACATCGGTCCTGCGGTTCGGATCGATCACAAGGCGTGAAAAGCCGCTCAATATTGCCGTTGCATCGAGCTTGCGCGCCAGGTGCTTGGTGACCTCGGCAATACCTATGTCATAGGCGATGTGGCGTGAAAGGCTCGCCTCATCAAGGCCAAGCGTATCGAGCGATCGTGGAATAAAGCGGCTTGCATGATCGGTGAATAAAATGACCGACGCACTGGCTTCTTCGTTGAAAACTTCAAAGGGCGCCGGTTCATCGGCCGCACGTAAAGACATACTTATCCGCACTTCGCTGGATGAGTTACTTGAAAAGGGACTATCGTGCATTGTCATGGTTTGGGACTATAACTCTCAAGTGCTGGGGGTAAAACCTCCCCTTTACCCTATATCGGTGGGTCGAGTAAAAGTTTTGGTGTCCTGCCTCCTAAGTTCAGACTATGAATTTAGGAGATCAGCAGGCCACTAATTTATTGGATCTCGTGTGATTCAGCCTCCTAAGTCCGCCACATTGAATGTGACGGACTTAGGAACCATCACACTAAGTCAGAACTTAATCTCATCAATTTGCGAGGCAGGTGCCAGATGGGTTCAAACCAGGCGATAAAGCCCAATACCTTCTTTTGCATCGATGGGCATACCTGCGGCAATCCTGTCCGCCTTGTGGCAGCAGGTGGCCCGCAACTTCGCGGCCAAACCATGAGCGAGCGTAGGCAGGATTTCCTCGCCCGCTACGACTGGATCCGCACCGGTCTGATGTTTGAGCCGCGCGGCCATGACATGATGTCGGGCTCAATCCTCTATCCAACGACGCGTGAGGACTGTGACATCGGCGTGCTCTATATCGAAACCAGCGGCTGCCTGCCAATGTGTGGGCATGGCACGATTGGCACGGTGACCTTCGCGCTCGAAAAAGGACTGGTCGAGCCACGTGAGCCCGGCAAGCTCGCTTTGGAAACGCCTGCAGGCCGGGTCGTCGCCGAATACCGGATGGAAGATGGCTATGTGGAGGCCGTGCGCATCACGAACGTCGGAAGCTACCTTGCAGCAGAAGATGTGAGGGTTGATTGTCCTGGGCTTGGCGAAATTACAGTCGATGTAGCCTACGGCGGGAACTTTTACGCCATCGTGGAGCCGCAAAATAATTACCACGACATGGCCGACTTGAAGCCTGGCGATATTCTCAGCCTTTCCCCAAAGCTCCGCCGTATCTTGAACGAGAAGATCGAAATCGTTCACCCCGAAGATTCGACGATTCGCGGCATCTCCCACATCCTGTGGGCTGGGGAGCCAACCAAGCCGGAGGCGCACGCCAGGAATGCTGTGTTTTACGGGGATAATGCCATCGATCGCAGCCCGTGCGGGACGGGAACTTCTGCCAGAATGGCCCAATTGGTCGCACGCGGCAAATTGCAGGTCGGTGATGAATTTGTACATGAAAGCATTATTGGGTCACTGTTCCGCGGCCGCGTGGAGGCGGCAACATCTGTGGGTCCACATAGTGGAATTATTCCCTCAATCGAAGGCTGGGCACGTATGACAGGCTTAAATACGATCATGATTGATGAACGAGATCCCTATGCCCATGGATTCCAGCTTGCTTAGCCTTGCGGCCAATATCATCGCCGCGTCGCCGACCGATTAGGGCATTTAGAAAGTTTAAGGGATCATGGAAAACCCAAAACAATTCCTAAGGTCGCTCTTCGATGCAGCGACCGCAGCGGCAATCCCATCTCTGGTCGTGCCCGCACACTTACCCGGGCCCCCCAAGGGTCGCACAATCGTCATCGGTGCTGGCAAGGCCTCTGCTGCGATGGCACGTGCGGTGGAAGACAACTGGTCCGGGCCCTTGGAAGGTTTGGTGGTGACCCGCTACGGACACGCAGTCCCTTGCGAGCACATCGAGATAGTCGAAGCCGCCCACCCGGTCCCCGACGCAGCCGGAGAGGCAGCAGCCGGGCGCATTCTGGAAATGGTGCAAGGCCTTAGCGAGGATGACCTGGTCATTGCCTTGATTTCGGGTGGTGGCTCGTCGCTCCTCTCGCTGCCCGCAGAAGGGTTGAGCCTTGCCGATAAGCAGGCGGTCAACAAAGCGCTTTTGGCGTCCGGCGCGCGGATCGACGAGATGAACTGTCTGCGCAAACATCTCTCCGCCATCAAGGGTGGGCGCTTGGCAGCAGCAGCAGCGCCGGCGAAGGTCGTATCACTCCTCATTTCCGATGTGCCCGGCGATGACCCAGCGATCATTGCCTCCGGCCCCACAGTCGCAGACGCCACAAGCTACGCCGATGCGCGCGCGATCGTCGCCAAGTACGCCATCGACTTGCCACAGTCGGTGAAAGCTCTTCTAGATGCGGAACCTGACGAGACGCCTGGCCCCGGTGATCCAGCTTTGGCCAGGGTTGAAAACCGCTTGATCGCGCGCCCTCAAGAAAGTTTGGAGGCAGCCGCTGCGCTTGCCAGAGCCAAAGGCGTGACACCAGTGATTCTCGGTGACGCAATCGAGGGGGAGGCGCGCGAAGCTGGCATCGTCATGGCCGGGATTGCCCGCCAGGTTGCCCTTCACGGTCAACCGGTGGGGGCGCCTTGCGTC
>CAXMNO010000458.1:0-2776 GCA_964194655.1 uncultured Acidimicrobiia bacterium | reverse complement strand
GCCGCCTAAGGCCGATCAAGCAAAACCCTTTGCGATGCTCACCACAATCCTGGAGGCCGACCCCTACTTGGGCCGGATCTTAACCGGGCGCGTCGCATCTGGTGTTGCGCGCTTGAATATGCCGGTGAAAGTGATGAAGAGTGATGGGCGGCTCGTCTCTTCCGGGCGATTGACCAAGATTTTGGCCTACCGTGGTTTGAAGCGCGAACCTGTTGAGGAAGCGCGCGCAGGAGACATCATTGCGATCGCGGGCCTCCCGGATGCGACAGTGCCTGATACCATTTCTGCGCCAGAAGTAACGGCGGCATTGCCAGCCCAGCCAGTCGACCCTCCGACGCTTGCCATGACCTTTGCCGTGAACGATTCCCCGCTCGCCGGGCGCGAAGGCAATAAACTTACCTCGCGGATCATTCGCACACGTTTGCTCCGCGAAGCCGAGGGCAATATTGCTCTTCGTGTGACGGAAACCGAGGACAAGGATGCCTTCGAAGTCGCAGGGCGTGGCGAACTTCAGTTAGGCGTCTTGATCGAGACCTTGCGCCGGGAAGGGTTCGAACTCTCCATCAGCCGACCGCGCGTCTTGATGCGTGAAGATCCGGAGACAGGCCAGCGTCTTGAGCCTATCGAAGAGGTCCAGGTTGACGTCGATGAGGAGTTCTCAGGGGTCGTAGTGGAAAAGATGGGCGAGCGCCGGGCCGAACTTTCGGATATGCGACCTTCGGGCGGCGGAAAGAACCGCCTGACATTTCTCGCTCCCTCTCGCGGGTTGATCGGTTATCATGGGCAGTTTATGACCGATACCCGGGGCACCGGCATCATGAATCGGCTTTTTCACGGATTTCAGCCCTACAAAGGCCCGATCGAGGGTCGGCGGACCGGTGTTTTGATTTCCACCGGCGGCGGTACGGCGGTCCCCTATGCCCTTTGGAATTTGGAAGACCGCGGCGTCATCTTCATCACGCCTGGTACTCCGGTCTACGCGGGCATGGTTATCGGTGAGAACGCACGCAGCGGTGATTTGGAAGTCAATCCCATGAAGGCAAAGCAATTGTCCAACGTTCGTGCCTCCGGCAAGGACGAGGCAGTGCGTTTAACCACGCCGCGCCAATTCAAGTTAGAGGAGTCGCTGGCCTATATCAGTGACGATGAGTTGGTCGAGGTGACGCCCAAATCGATCCGCATTAGAAAGCGTACGCTCGATCCCCATCAACGCAAGCGCGAAAGCCGAATGAAGGCCGCGGGGTAATATCCTAGGGAGAGTCGGAAAGACTGTGGCTGAGCGCGAGAGAGGCGTAGATAGAGAAGTAGGCCGCCTAAGCGGTCTTAGAGTTTATCTTCAACGGCGCCAGCTCGCCATTCTCCTGATGGGCTTTTCCAGCGGATTGCCCATCGCCCTCGCAGGGGCCACGCTTTCCTGGTGGCTGGCAACGATCGGCGTGGATAAAACCTCTATCGGTCTTTTCGCGCTGGTTGCCCTTCCCTATAGCCTCAAGTTTCTCTGGGCGCCTTTCTTCGATCATATCCAGGCACCCGGCCCGTTTCGCGCCTTGGGGCGCCGTCGTGGCTGGATCCTTCTCCTTCAACTGTTGCTGATCGTCTCTATTTTCGCCTTAGGCTCGACTGATCCTCTGGGTGCGCCTTTAGTGACGGCTGCGGCCGCCTTGATGATTACCACGTTGTCCGCAAGCCAGGACGTTGTGGTTGATGCTTACCGTATTGATATTTTGAGCGAAGACGAACAGGGCGCGGGGGCTGCCTCGACCCAAACAGGTTGGCGGATTGCTTTTTATTGGGTGGCGGGCGCTGGCGCCCAGGTACTCTCCGATTTTATGCAGTGGCCCTTTATCTACGCGATCATGTCTGGGTTTATGTTGGTGGGCATTATCGGGACGCTTATCGGACCCGAGCCAAAGGCTGTGACCTCCCACGAAGCACTTCCGGCTGCTAAGCGCTTGCGCGAAGCGGTGATCGACCCTTTTCGAGATTTTCTTACGCGTCCAGGCTGGTTGCTGATCCTGCTTTTCGCCCTTCTCTACAAGTATGGGGATGCCATCAGCGGGCTGATGACCAATCCTTTTTTCGTGGATATGGGTTTCTCCGGCGTTGAAGTGGCCCAAGTTTCCAAGGTCTTCGGCTTTTTTGCGACCCTTGCCGGTCTCGCTGTGGGCGGGCTTCTCGTCATTAAATTGGGGACCTTTAAGGCCCTCATCATCGGCGGTATCCTGCAAGCCGTCACCAACTTGCTTTTCGCCGTTCAAGCCTCGCTTGGCCATGACATCGCTATGCTTTATGTGGCAATTGGCGCGGACAACTTTACCGGCGGGATTGGGAGCACGGCCTTTGTTGCGTATCTATCCTCACTGTGCAGCGCGCGCTTTTCGGCAACTCAGTATGCGCTTCTAACTTCGATTATGGCTTTTGGCCGCACAGCCTTATCGTCGGGTGCCGGATGGTATGCGGATCAAGTCGACTGGGTAACGTTCTTTATCTCCACCACCTTCTTGGCCATTCCGGGCCTTTTGCTGCTGCTTGTGATAAGATGGCGCTATAGCTGGGAAGAGCAAATGGGCCACAAGAATAATGTCACTGTCAAAGAGTGACCGCATCGCGCTTTTTCAAGGCGATATCGCCACACTCGACGTTGATGCGATCGTCAATGCAGCGAACCGCGCGCTCGCGCCGGGCGCTGGTGTTTGCGGGGCTATTCACCGCGCAGCTGGCCCACAACTGGCAGAGGCTTGCCGCGACATAGCACCCTGTCCGACGGGTGAAGCGC
>CAXMNO010000457.1:0-1879 GCA_964194655.1 uncultured Acidimicrobiia bacterium | reverse complement strand
AGCCTTTAAAGCAGGCGTACCATCGACTGCGGTATATTTTGTCTGGCCCGCGTTGATCGCGACAATGGCTGCTTGCTTGATGTTGTCGGGCGTATCGAAATCAGGTTCACCTGCACCTAGTCCAATGACATCGCGGCCAGCAGCTTTCAGCTCGGCAGCCTTTTGCGATACGGCAATCGTGGGCGAGGGTTTAATGCGCGAAAGACGCGCAGCGAGAACGGACATGGCTCTAGAAGCTCCGAGAAAAGGGATACGAAATCCTGAAACGAATTAGTTAGCTGACAATCGCAGCACAGTAATCCCGCACACACATATAAGCAACAACCGTGGACGGGCTTTACGCCCCAAAATACTCACAGATGATCGCAGCTTCGCCACATTTCGGCAAAAATCTCGCCACCTCACGAGCGCTTCTTGGTTCCTATCGGCTCTTTGCGTCCTTGGCCGATGCGACGATAAATCGGGAAGGCGATCATGACCCAAAATCAGACCACCGCAGCACTAAGTCCAGCAGGTATCTTTTCTCCCATGCAGCAGCGTGATTTTGTCCGGGGAATTTATAGTGTCCTTTTAGGGCTCGGGTTCATCGCCCTCCTCATTTCATTCCTCGCCTTGCTTGCTCCCCAAGAGCTCCACGCAGAAGAAACTACCACCCAACAGGCAAACGCCGATGAGCTTCAAGCAGGCCTCTACTTCAACGCGGGCCTCCAGGATCTAGCCTTTCGGGCACCGGAATTAAATGCAGAAGTAAAGATTGCCGTTTTTGGCTTGGTGCAACGCGTCACCGTGCGCCAACACTTCAAAAACCCGACAAAGGCCTGGCTGGAAGGTCTTTACGTCTTCCCCCTTCCTGAGAAATCAGCAGTCGACCGGCTGACCATGATCGTTGGGGAGCGGATCATCAAAGGCAAAATCTTAGAAAAGGCAGAAGCCAAACGCAGCTACGAGAAGGCCAAAGCCGAAGGCCGCAAGGCGAGCCTTTTAGCAGCAGAGCGTGGCAATGTCTTCACGACCTCTATCGCCAACATCGCACCTGGTGAGGAAGTCATCATAGAGATCGAATACCAAGACGCCGTGCGCTATCAAGACAGCCGCTTCGAACTCCGTTTTCCCATGGTGGTTGCACCGCGTTATACGCCACCCGCCTCACTCAATATCGCTGAAGACACAAACTCTCCCACCCCCACGCCAACACCGGCCAAGGCCCTTGCTTTAGGTGGCGATGAGGCACGCGATCTCTTTGGCCCAATCCGCCACCCCACAGAAGGGAAAGCCAATCCACTCACTCTCGCGATAGATCTGGACGCAGGGTTGCCGCTTGAAAATCTGAAAAGTCTCTACCACGACGTCACTATTGAAACGTTAGAGAATAACCGCCAGCGCATCCTTTTGGCCGACGGGCAAGTCGCCGCCGACCGCGACTTCGTGCTGGAATGGCGCGCGAAGTCTGGTGATCAGCCTGAAGCGATGGTCTTTGCCGAGGAAGTCGGGGGCGAAAGCCATCTATTGGTCTCTCTCTTCCCCCCAACGACTGACGACCAGAGAGAAAGAACGGCGTCACCGCGCGATCTGATTTTCATTATCGATACCTCAGGCTCTATGTACGGGCCATCGATCGAGCAAGCAAAGACCGCCTTGCTCACCGCGCTGACCCGCCTAAATCCGGAGGACCGCTTCAACATCATTCGATTCAATGACCAGCCTTACCGCCTCTTCGATCAGGCACGCCGTGCGTCGGTCGAAAACGTGGAAGAAGCTTGGCACTACGTCAAAGCGCTCGAAGCCGATGGCGGCACGGAGATGGAAAGCGCCCTTACCATGGCAATGAAAGAACAGCCGGTAAGCGGACGCATCATGCAGATGGTTTTTCTAACCGACG
>CAXMNO010000456.1:0-10052 GCA_964194655.1 uncultured Acidimicrobiia bacterium | reverse complement strand
CCAGAGGGTTGGATTTTCCCAAGTGCACGTTCGAAAAGTGGTCATCTCGAAAAGATGGCAAAACCTTTCACGGCATGTGTGGTCGCGTCTGGCTTGGACCCTAAGTTGGTTACACCTCATGTCATGCGTCATACAGCGATCACTCGCCTAGCGGCGATTGGCGCGGATATAAGGACCATTCAAGAGTACTCAGGTCATGAGAGCTTAGAGATGGTAATGCGGTACACCCACGCCCAGGATCGCGCGATAGACCGGGCTCTGGACGCGTTAGAGGGGCGAACAGTGATCGAACATCCGGCTGCAAAAGCTTACAAAAATCTTGGCTAGATTACACCGAAATTACACATAACCTGGGTCGCCAGGTTTGGCTCTAAACCCATAACGCAACCTACGTCTTTGAAATGATTGGTGCGGGTGGAGGGACTTGAACCCCCACTTCCTTACGGAAACCAGATTTTGAGTCTGGCGCGTCTACCAGTTCCGCCACACCCGCTCCAAAAATCGCCCCATCCCCGGCTCGTACCGCATCGACGAATCAGTCAACGCGTCTGCCGCATTTGGGCGATTCGGGCGGCATCATAATCAAAGCGCGCGCCTTGGCAAGCGCAGATAAGAATCAATCGACAAAATAAAAAAAGCCCCTGACTCCGAAGGTTTTAAAGGTAATCGCAACCCGTAGATGCAACGCATATCCACTATCCCTATGATAATTACGGATTTCTATGGCGTTGCCGGATTTTTTCCTGTTAGAATACACTTGGGAAGCGCAAAGTTTGCCGCCCGCAACGCACGGGCAAGGGGATGGGTGAGTAAGTTCCTTAATGTCTGGTGATGCGGACGAAGTGGGTATTCGTACCTCGGGTTCATTTTCGAGGGGGGACTCCACCAAGTGCCGGTCTTAGAATTTCATGCCCCAACCGGTTGCGGCCATTTTATCGAAGCAATAGCTTCGGGAGTGGACGGAAGATGATGGAAGGTATTGAGGCCCAAGAGATCGTCATCACCGAAAGGGAAGTCGAAGCTCGGGTCAAGTGGTTTAATCCCCTTAAAGGCTTTGGGTTTGTTCAAACAGAGGCCAATGCGCCTGACGCTTTTCTTCATGTGAGCGTTCTTCAACAACTCGGCCAAACCGACGTAGCTGAAGGTGCGACAGTCGTTTGCGATCTGGGAAGAGGGCGCAAAGGACTGCAAGTGGTGGCGGTTCATCACCTTGAAGCGCCTGAACCGGGCGCCGATGGCGGGGAGGGATCGGAGGGCGAAGGAGAACTCTCGCAACCCTTCACTGGCCGCGTTAAATTCTTCAATGCCGATAAAGGCTTTGGTTTCGTGGTACCCGACAACGGTGGTCCGGATGTTTTCGTATCCGCAAGGGTGTTGCACCAATCAGGCCTGCGCGGATTGGAACCCGAGAGCAGCGTCCGTCTTCGGGCGCGAATGGGGCCAAAAGGCCCGATGGCGGAGAGCCTGGAGATCGCATAAAGCGGTCCGAATTCGGCTTTTCACATAAAAATAAAGCTCCGGATTAAACAACGGGCGAGAAGTGGCCTTTATTACCGGCGCGCCTGACTACGGGCCGCCGGCAACGCTTGCCTTGTGAGGCCCCAAGGCGGCTTGGCTCAGTTACTGTAAGGTTGCGCTTTTAGATTTTTTGCCAAGACCTCGCGGTGGTGGACGGCTTGTTCCGGCTTGGTGATGAATGAGCTTCAAACCAGCCGCACAGCGCCGGAACATGTTTGTAGCAACCAGCAGTCCGCCCTCCATCTCCTCATAGCAGACAATGCTGACAACATCGCCCATGTGAAATGCCACAGGCCGCCGGCAATGAATTTGTGGGGACTCGGGGCTCTCGAATATTCCACGCCAGCTATCGATAATATCTTCACGTTTGGTAATCGCGGACCAACCGGGGTGAATACAGACGACAGGCGAATCAATCGCCCACAGACGATCCATCGCCTCTAGATCGCGTTCGCGAAAGGCTTCATAGAAAGCTTCATTGAGGAACAAGCTTTCCTCTGAAATCGACATAGTGGTTCCCCCAATAAGCGCCTTGGATTCAGCCTAGCATGTTTTTCTAATAAGGTGCCGCTTTAAGGGGATTTCGATCCGATGCCCCTCTTAGCAGCTTTCAACCGTATTCGGATCTCGCTATCGTTGCCTTGCCGGGCCTCTTCGTCCCTGTTATGAGCCTTTCTCTAGGAGCGCTCTTTTCTTCTAACCTGCGGATTTGATTACGGATCATGTTGCGTCGGCTTTACGATTGGACACTTGCCCTTTCGGGCCGACCCGATGCTCTTTGGGTGCTCGGTGCCATTGCCTTTATCGAGTCGTCGATCTTTCCAATTCCACCCGATATATTGATTATCCCAATGGTGCTCGCAGCGCCCGACCGGGCCTGGCGGATTGCGATCGTGGCCACCATCGCCTCAGTCATCGGCGGCTATGCGGGCTATGGGATCGGCGCGTTTTTCTATAGCACCCTAGGCCAGCCATTGCTGGCCTTCTATGGCTATGATGAGAAGTTCACGCAGTTCCAAAACGTCTATAACGAATGGGGGGCGTGGATTGTGGCCGGTGCCGGGCTTACGCCTTTCCCCTACAAAGTCATTACGATCGCGAGCGGTGCAACCAATCTTGATCCCTTGGTCTTTGGTATTGCGTCACTCCTCTCCAGAGGTGCGCGTTTCTTTCTTATCGCCGCTTTGCTCAAGCATTTTGGCACGCCAATCCGTAGCTTCATCGAGAAAAATCTCGGCATTTTGACCGTAATTTTCTTTCTGCTTCTATTCGGCGGTTTTATCGTCGTGAAATATATAGTTTGAACTCAGGCCCTGCTAAAGAGAGCACTTATTTACGATGCGATCACTTTCGACGGCACCACGCGGCCAATCTTTCATCGTCTTGTTTTTTTGCTTCAGTGCACTCGGCACCGCACTGTTCTCGCAATATGTCGGTGGCCTCCTTCCTTGTGTGCTTTGCATCTATCAGCGCTACGCTTACGGTGCTGCTATTGCCGCTGGCTTTGCGGGGCTCGTCACTGCCTCAAACTCTTTTCTTCATCGACTAACGATGATTGCTGCAGGCGTGTCTTTTCTGGCAGGCAGCGGCATTGCCGCCTTCCATGCTGGGGTCGAGCAAAAATGGTGGCGTGGCACCGATGGCTGCCATGCACCTGAATTAGACACCAATATGACGATTGATGAGATGAAAGACGCCCTTCTGGGTCAACCTTTCGTCGCCTGTGACGAGGTGCCGTGGGATCTCTTTGGCATATCCATTGCGGGTTATAACTTTCTAGCTATGCTGGGCTTTGCTGTCTTTTGCTTTTGGATGCTCAGACAGCGAAGGGAAGCTTAGGACGAGATGACCAACCAAGACCCGAACAAAGAGGCTGCGCGAAAATTCCTGCCAGGCGACCTTGATGACCAGGCGGCGCGGGAGCGCATGGTCCGTGTCGATCAGGCAGGGGAATATGGTGCAAGACGTATCTACGAAGGGCAGATGGCCGTTTTGGGACCTGACCATCCTAAGGCCGATTTGCTTCGCCACATGTATGAGCAAGAACGCAAGCATCTGGCTGCTTTCGATCAGATGGTGGTCGAGCGTGGCGTGCGCCCAACAGCTCTACAGCCGCTTTGGCATGTTGCAGGCTTTACGCTTGGTGCCGTGACAGCGCTGATGGGTGAAAAGGCGGCAATGGCCTGCACGGTCGCTGTGGAAGAAGTCATCGACGAGCACTACGCCAAGCAAACGGAAAACCTGGGCGAAGACGACCCGGAGCTCTCAGATATGATCGAACGTTTTCGCCAAGAGGAAATAGAGCATCGCGATATCGCGCTTGAACAAGGCGCTGAGGAAACGCCGGGCTATGAAACTCTCTCAGCAGGGATCAAAGCAGGCTCGCGTCTGGCAATTTGGCTGTCCGAACGGATTTGAAAGATCGACCTTCTTGCGCTGCCACCTAAAGTTTAATCTTCGGTGTCCAGTTCGCTATCCCAATAAAGAAAATCTCGCCAACTTACATGTAGATAGTTTGGCGGGAAGCTGCGGCCATTTTGCTGGAGCTGATATGTTGTCGGTCGCATCACATCGCGCCTGAGCGACATGCCACTTTCCTGTGGCAACCTGTCACCTTTATAGAGGTTACAGCCCTGACAGGCCGTCACCACATTGGTCCAAGTCGTGTGCCCGCCACGCGATCTGGGGACGACATGGTCAAAGGTCAGATCTTCTGCCGGCAAATCGACGCCGCAGTATTGGCAAAGAAAGGAATCTCTCAAGAAGACGTTAAATCGTGTAAAGGCTGGCCTGCGATCAAGGCTGACATAGTCCTTCAACGAAATCACGCTGGGGAGGCGAAAACGTACACTCGGCGAATGCACCTCTTGGTCATACTCGTTAACGACATTAACCCGGTCGAGGAAGACGGCCTTAACCGTATCCTGCCACGTCCATAGGGAGAGCGGGAAATAGCTAAGCGGCCGAAAATCGGCATTCAACACCAAGGCTGGAAAAGCCTCTGTTCCCAAGGTCACGGGTCTTACCTCCTCCCGCTAATATCGTCCAATATTACCCGTTGGGGCAACGTTAACTTTATTCCATTGCTATTTTGTGACTGTATTCCTCTACAAATTGTTACACACCTGCGTAGCTTACCACAAGATCTAGTAGTCTAATCTGATAACCCGCTCACCTTTTACGGTGAAAATTAGGAGAGGGTCTGCTTTAGATGCTCGGCGGCCAGCGATAACCCCTCCTGATCGATGCCGTGGCCAAGCCCTGGCCGTGCGAAGCTTTGGACTGCTACACCCAACGCCTTCAAGCTTTTCTCTGCTGCGTCCATGGCTTGAAACGGGACCACCATGTCTTCACTCCCATGCAGCAAGGTGACAGGTGGACGCGCCTTAATCTCGCCCGCTAGGTTCTCCGGTGCGATGAGAAGGCCTGAACAGCCGATGATCGCACCCACAGGGGCGGAGCGGCGCAGACAGCAATGAAGAGCCATCATTGCCCCTTGCGAAAAGCCGAAGACGGCAAGTTTGTCCGGGGTCAAATCGTGGGTCGCGAGTTCACTATCCAAGAAATTATCAAGGATGGGTCGCGCCATTTCAGCACCCGCGACCAAACTCTCCGTCGACATTTCGGCGAGCGAAAACCACTGCAAACCCATCGGTGCCATGTCGCAGGGAAAGGGCGCGTGAGGCGAAGCAAAGGCGGCATCCGGCATAATTTGGGATATATGCGGGACAAGCGAGATGAGGTCGTTTCCATCGGCCCCCAAGCCATGCAGGAAAACGACAAGCTGCTTGGCCTTACCACCCGATGCCGGGGCCCGGCGTGGTCCATCGATCTTTATTACCTCACCGGTCATTCGATCCTCCCAAGATTTGCACGCGAAAATACCTTATAGTCCGCCCAGCTAGAGGGCGACCCCAAAGCTACAGAGCCACCCCGACATGGCGGTAGTAATGCCAAAGCAACCGCGCCGCCGCACTTCGATGCGGTCGCCAGACCTCCGCGATAAGGCGAAGTTCCGCCTCCCTAGGCTTATCGGATAGCCCCTTTGCCGCCATCAAAGCCTTCACCACCGCCAAATCACCGGCAGGCCAGACATCTGGCCTTTGAAGCGCAAAAAGCAGGTAAACTTCAGCCGTCCAGCGACCGATCCCCGGCACGGCCATCAAGGTCGCCATGACGTCCTCATCGGGCATTTTGGCGAAAGCGTCTGGATCCAGATCATTGCTCGCAATCGCCGTGGCAAGGGCCCGGCCGTAGCGCATCTTTGCGCGCGAAAAGCCAATGGCCGCGAGCTTTTCATCGTCAAAGTGCAAGAACCCTTCCGCCGACATGGAAGGCAAAGCCTGATTGAGCCGCCCCACGATCGCAGCCGCTGATGCGGTTGAGACCTGCTGGCCTGCAATCATACGAATGAGCCCGGAAAAGCCCTCATCGCTACGTCGAACCGGTGGCAAGCCGACCTGGCCGTAGACGCGCGCAAGATCGGCGTCTCGTTCTGCAAGAGCTTCGAGGGCCGGGCGTAATGTCTCATCAGGGTGTGCATTTATTTTCATGGCACTGGACTAAACCGCCTTGCTCGCGTAGTGGCAAGTGATGTCGGACGCACCTAGAGAAATTGTGACCCGCTTCGCGCCCTCGCCTACCGGCTACTTGCATCTGGGTCATGCTCACTCCGCCCTTTTTGCTTGGGAGAAGGCTAAAGTGGCGGGTGGGCGCTTTTATTTGCGCATTGAAGACATCGACACCACAAGGTGCCGCCCGGAATTCGAAGAGGCAATCTTTGAAGATCTCGCCTGGCTGGGGCTATCTTGGCATGAGGAGCCACGCCGGCAATCAGAACATCTGGCCGACCACCAAAGCGCTTTGGAACGCCTGAGCGATGCCGGTGTCACTTACCCTTGCTTTTGTACGCGCAAGGAAATCCAGGCTGAAATCGATAACGCACCATCTGCACCCCACGGCCCCGATGGGCCGCTTTATCCTGGAACCTGTCGCACCCTAGGCAAAGGCGAACGCGAGGAACGGATAAACAACGGGCAGCCCTATGCGCTGCGCCTCAATTCTAGGCGTGCCGGGGAAATCGTAGGCTCCCTATCTTGGTGCGATCTAAGAGAGGGGGCGCAACCGGTCGAGCCAGCAGACTTTGGTGACATCGTTTTGGCGCGAAAGGATATCGCGACGAGCTATCATCTGGCAGTAACCTTCGATGATGCCTTGCAAGGCGTGACGCTGGTGACAAGAGGTCTGGATCTTTTTGCCGCAAGTCCAATCCACCGGTTACTGCAGGCGTTACTTGGCCTTCGGGTACCGCAATGGCATCACCACGACTTGCTTTGCGATGAAACGGGCAAGCGCCTGGCAAAACGCCATCATGCTCTTTCCATTCGTGCGCTGAGAGAAGGCGGGAAAAGCCCTAGCGAAGTCCGGGCGCTCGCCGGTTTTCCAGATGAGGAGAGGATAGAGTGAACGTGGTCAAGGAAGCACTTCTTCGCTGCTAACAGCAGCGACGACCTTTGGGCCCGCAGCTAGCAGGTGACGCATAAAAAATCGCGACCCCCATACACCTAAATATTTGCCCGTAACACCGATGGCGATGAGGAAAGGGGCTTCGCTTATCTTCGTCGCCTCAGCCAGGCGGTCGGCGAGCCTCGGATCTGGCAGAACCCCGTTTTGGGAAAAAAGCGCCCAGCCCTTCGCTAGTTCTATATGCTCCGCATCTTGTAGTGGGTCGAGTTGTGCAAAGAAACCGCCGCTGACACGGCGCAATAATGTGGGCAGCCGGGCCGAGGTTTGGAAAGCCGCCGCTGCTGGAAAATCTTCGTTTCGCAACTCATAAAGGACGAGGGTCAGGTTCGGATCATCGCTGGAGCCTGAGTCGAGCTCGACCACTGTCAGGTCACGATCTTTATGCGAGCCGCTATGGATTTCCACAGCCGGAAGGCCGGTCATGACTTCTGCCACCCGGACCAGCTCGCTCCCCTCTATCGGGACTGCGTTGAAGCCTGCTTGGCGGAAATAACGCGAATAGCGCCCGGTGCTTCGGCTCAGAAAAAAGATTAAAATTCCCACAAACGCCAAGGCGACTATTAGGGTGAAGTCGAACTCCATTCCTCAATCCACTTTATTTGCCACTTTATTTGCCACTTTGTTTGCCCACTTCGTTTGCACGAATGCGCGAGCTAGAGCGCTTTTAAAGATCCCTCGATCATGAAAAGTGCTCTAAGCTTTTATTATTACGCACTTTCCGGGCGCAAAACCGCACACACTTTTGCTGAAAGTGCTCTAGTCGCCCACGGGAGTGCTAAGGCCCTGGGCGATCGCATCGTAATCCTGCTCACCAGACTTTAAAACACCGTGGCGCTTCAAGAAATCGATAATAGCCAACGCACAGTTAAATTTGAAATCACAGCTTTTAGAGATAACGTCGCGAACCTGTTCCAAGGGCCATAAATAAAAGGCCTCCACCTCGCCATCGCAGTTCTCGGGGCTGAAATCGGGCGGTAGTTCCAAGTCAAAACAGAAAACCACGTCATCGCGCAACCCCTCCGGACGCGCGCAGTTGTAATGCAGCGTGCTAACGTGCCGGGCCTGCTTTGCAAGGCCCGGTGCAATGCCTGCTTCTTCTCCGCATTCCTTGATGAGGTTTTCTTGCAACCCCAGGCCATGAGGCTGTCCACCCGCCACAAGGTGATCTAGTTTCCCAGGCTCGATGGGCCTCGTCATGGACCTGCGCGCGACCCAAAGACGCGTGCCATCTAGGCCCTTCACAAAGCCATTCATGTGAACGCCGAAGCTGCGAATGCCAAAGCGCGCAGCAGCGCCGCGCTCAAGCTTCATTACCGGATCTTCCCCCCATTGGCGCAAGACGGGATAGAATTCGTCATACCAAGCGGGAATTTCCCCTTCCTCATGTAGCTTCAAGAGGACCGCGCTCACGGCTTCATTGCGGCGCTCAAAACTATTCAGCCGGTCATCGAGCCGGATGGCTTCACTACTCACATGAAAAACAGTGGGAAAGGCTTCCAGGACGCGCGCAAAATCATGGCGGATGCGCCCCACCCGCCGGGTGCCGATAATGAAAGGGCGATAGTCTTCAGGCGTCCAACGATGGCATTCGCGGACCCGGTCCAAAAGGCTCATGCAGCCACTTTCTCGGACGTCAAAACCAGGCGAACATCTTGAAGCTGACCGATTGAGCAGGCAATCAATCGAGCCGTCGGCACGTCCAAGCCTTCGACTTGGATATCGATGGAAAGTTCGCTTTCAAGCGAGCCGCCGCTCAAGTGACTTACCCAACGAGAGGGCACCACGCCTCGTTTTGCAAAGAATTCAAGGATACGCGGCATTGCGCCCGGTTCAGCCGCAGCAACCACGGAAAAGCAATGGACTGCCGCAAAGCGGCGAGCCTCGCCCCCAGGCGCTGCTAGATTAGAACTCCGATTAAGGGAGCTCCCATTATTCGGGAACATTGGAAAAACTCCTATTCAGCAAGTAAACGACGAAGGAAAAAACGACCGCCCGGCCCTCCTTAGAGCGCCGGGTGACTAATTCGCCTGTTTATGCCAAACAGATGTTTCATACCTAGAAGGCTAACGAAATTCCTTGGTAATTGCAAGGTTTCCGAAAAGAAACGAGAAGCTCCGGCCTTCTAGCGTCTACGCATGCGTGACCGGCTCATTTGCGCTAAATCGCGGTCAATTTGATTACGCAGCACCGCAGCAGAAAGCCGGCCTGTCAGCACAGCAGGCCCTGCTGAAGGCATTGCGGGTCCTTGTTCATCAAGCGGAAGTGCGTCGCGCTGTGTCATGCGATAGACGGCATAAAACCCGATTGTTGCATGGATAACCCCAAGAAACGCGAAGAATGTACCGGCACCGGCCATATCCATCAATGCGGCTGCAAGCGGCGGCCCGAAGCACGCACCGATACCGCCGACCAGAATAAGGGTGCCGCTAGCGGGTACCATCTGACTTGGCTCTAGAAAGTCGTTCGTATGCGCAATGAAGAGGGCATAGATCGGCAAGGTCATGCAGCCGAATAGGAAAGTAAATATCAGCAGCCAGATATGGGATTGCTGGCCGATGATCAATGCTAGGAAAGCAAAAATGGCGGCCAAAAAGGCGACAATGATGATAATACGGCGGCGGTCAAACAGATCGGAAAGCCGGCCTATCGGCCATTGTGCGACAATGCCACCGGCAAGAGCTACGCCCATGAAGATCGAAATTTCTGCAACGGAAAGCCCGATGCGCTCGCCATAAACAGCCCCCATGCCAAAGAGGACACCATGCGCCAACCCAGTCGCAGTCGCACCAAAAACACCCAACGGCGAAAGTCGGAACAGCGCGGACGGCTTTATCGAACTGGTTGTCTCGAACGCCGGTGCTGAACTAGCCGTCAAGGCGATCGGCACCATGGCGAGTGAAATCAGCACCGATGTCAAAAGGAAAAGGAACTGGCCTTCAGGATTAGCCACGTTCAACAGCAGTTGCCCTAAGGCCAAGCCGGAAAAGAGAACCAGCGTATAGACAGAA
>CAXMNO010000455.1:0-6277 GCA_964194655.1 uncultured Acidimicrobiia bacterium | reverse complement strand
GCAAAGCTTTCCAGACAGGATGGGCTTGGGGGCGCTTTGAGAAGCTTGTGGAGAGCGGGGAGATTACCTCAGAGACTTCCGGCGGTGATATCCGCAAGCTACTTAAGGACAAGGTGTCACGGCAGACGGCCATCGAATGGCGGAATCAAGCCTTCGAACATGAGGAGATCGATGATGTGGATTTCCCTGAGAGCTTGAGGTTCTGATCTGTCAACTGTCCACAATGGACACCTTACAGCAGGCTTGCTGTCCACTTTCGGCACTTGCAGGGACGGACGTTAGAAGTCCTAAACCCTGAACCCTGCAGAAACCCTAGGGTTTTGGAGGTTCTTTAGCCCTCGAAAGTACCAAAGCTGCTTTACAGTCAAACACAACATCTAGTGGTCAGTAGCTTGACAGGCACAAGATAGACGTAAAGCTGTTCAACTTGAACTGGGGATTGTCCTTCACTCTGGCTTCCGTACCGCTGTCGAGGCCCACACGAGCGCACCAACCCAACCGAGGAAGGTCCAACCCAATGCAACATTAAGCACAAAGATCGCCATGGCATTGTGATGCTTACGCCGTGACGCAACGAAGGTGGGGGCAAAGTACAGCAGCACTAAAAACAACACTAACAAGATGCCCAAAAAGGGGCTTGATTCAGGTCCGTACATAAGGGTCACCCACTTTTTCTATCGCCTATCAAGGAGATGAATAACGATGACGGTACCACAATGGGCTTATGGTCTACCATGGTGGATAGTAAAGATGAACGATAGCCACGAGGTCCATATAGGCCGAGACACAGGCTTTGAATACGTCAAGGCTACTTGCAGTATCGCTAAAGGCATCCAGGCGGGATACGTGAAGGTAGACCTGAAGAAACGTGAAGTGGTGCCTAACGAACTACGACCAATAATGCACCACCGCAATGCGAATCGTTTGATTGAGGTTTGGATTGAAGAGAAGCCGACAGGAACCCACGAAGGTAGGTGGTAAGTGTAGGTGGTTTCTACCCTCTGTGGGTGGTCTCTGTCTCTATTAAACCCTTGATTTATCAAGAAACTTTGAAACTGGTGACCCCAACGGGAGTCGAACCCGTGTCTTCAGCGTGAAAGGCTGATGTCCTAGGCCTCTAGACGATAGGGTCGTCGGGAAAGGGATGTAGCGATATCCGCCGATGAATGCAAGTGCAAGAAAGCCCTAATTTGGGGATTATTTCAATTAGATGCGTTTTTACGATCCACTGGATTCTTTTTGCCCGGATTTCTGCGGCAAGCCGATCATTGCAATTGGTGTGCCCGATATCTCCATGACCAGCTTTTCCAGCATTGCGGCTGCGAAATCCTCATATGATGTTGTCGACATGACAAAGGCACCGGTCCCACTGATGACGAAATCCTTGTAGTAGCGCCCGATTGCCGGGTCCTCATTCAAAATCGCAAGCCCATTAACAGTAACACCTTCCGCCAAGACTGCGTCTTTCAGGCGCTGCGGGTGGATACCCTGGTTCGTTCGCCCATCACCAGAAATATCGATCACCCTCCTTCTGCCCTCATACTCATTTTTGTTGAGCTGACGGAGACTATATTTGATCAAACCACCGATCGCCGTTCCTCCGCCTTCTACGATTCGCGGTGTTTGATCGACTTCATCGGCAAACGCGACCGCATCCTCAAGGGTACGAATAATACGCCAGTGATTCGATATCTTCTGTTTACGGTTATCCGCCCATTGAACCAAAGTCACCGCGATTCCCAAATCGCCGGAGGCCAAAATAGCCTGCCCGACGGACTCATGGCGAAAGGCTGTCGCGAGGCCATGCATTTGCAGATAAAATTCTTCCTCCGAGACGGAGGAAGAGGCATCGACGGCCAAAACAAGCTCTAAATCTACGCGCTGGATCTCCTCATCAGCCAACGGGCCGTCAGCCCCAATGGTGATCCAAAAGGCAAAGCCAAACAGCACGAGTGTTAAACGGGCAAGAATACGGCACATGAGCCTAATCTAGCCTGTTTTCACCGCCGCGTCCTCAATGATAAATTGAACGGCATCCGCGCCCATCCAGTTATCCCGCTTGAGCTTCCCGGCCAGGTGCAGCGGTAATCCGCGTGTTTGCAAAAGGGTCTCGCCAAGCGGATTATCGAAAGCCCGAAAGGCAATCGCCTTCAATCGCTTGCCATCGACACCGACTACGCGGCAACGGACATGGTCACTCCCGACGACGGCAGCGTGTTCGATACACGCATCGGGGATGACGAAGCGCGGTTGCGCGTTACCAACACCGAAAGGACCGCAGGCGTCTAGCTGCTCGAGTAAGTCTTTGGTCGCTCCGCCCGGTTGTATGGCACCATCAATGCCTAAAGATGCATGGTAGGCCACTGCTTCAAGTTGCCTGCCGATATGGTCTTGTAAAAATTCACGCAATTCGCCAAGCGCCGCCGACGCCACCGTCAAGCCCGCTGCCATGGGGTGCCCGCCGCCATTGACCAGCAACCCCGCTTGGCGCGCCGCCACAACAGCGGCCCCCAGATCAACGCCAGGGACCGAGCGGCCCGATCCCTTGCCTTGCCCCTCTTCAAGAGCAATAACAACGGTCGGTCGCTGATAACGATCTTTTAAACGGCTAGCAACAATGCCGATAACCCCCGGATGCCATCCCTCGCCCGCCACCAAAAGTAACGGGCTATCGCCCAAGGTTTCCGCCACCGTAATCGCCTGGTCCAGCACGGCGGCTTCAATTTCCTGTCGTTCTCGATTATAGCCATCCAAGCGCTGCGAAATGTCGGTTGCCTCACCAAGGTCATCTGAACTCAACAACCGGGCGCCAAGGTACGATTCGCCAACCCGGCCACCGGCATTGATCCGGGGCCCGAGAAGAAATCCCAGATGAAAGCTTTCCGGACGTTCCTTCATCCCAGCGACATCGCAGAGCGCTGCCAGACCTGGGTTGCCGCGCTGGGCTAAGACTTTCAGGCCCTGGGCAACGAAGGCACGGTTCAATCCTGTAAGCGGGACGACATCGCAAACGGTTCCAAGCGCAACGATATCCAGCATGGCCTTCAGGTTTGGCTCTCGCCGCCCCTTCGCGCTGAACCAGTCGCGCCCGCGTAGCGCCCTGTTTAAGGCGACAAGCAGCAGGAACGTGACACCAACAGCGGCCAAGCGTCCAAGACCGCTGGTATCGTCCAGGCGGTTAGGATTGATCACTGCTGTCGCCCTGGGTAAACGAGGCTCAGCCGTATGGTGATCGACTATAATCACCTCAAGACCGGCTTTGAAAGCTGCCTCCAGCGGATCAAAAGATGTGATGCCGCAGTCGACGGTTATCACAAGATCGATGCCTTCGGCCTTCAGCTTCAAAAGTGCGGGCGTATTAGGGCCATAGCCTTCAGCCAGACGGTCTGGAATATATATACGTAATGGCTGACCTAGCTGTGCAAAGAACCGCCCCAGCAACGCTGACGACGTTGCACCGTCAACGTCATAATCTCCGAAGACCGCGACTTTCTCGCCCGCAACCACGGCGTCCGCTAGGCGTTCAGCCGCATTTTCCATATCCTGAAGGACCGCTGGGTCCGGCATCAAGTCACGCAGCCGCGGCTCTAGGAAGCTCTCAACATTTTCAGGGGTAACCCCGCGCGCTGAGAGCACCCTGCCGACGATTTCGGGCTTTCCGGTGCGTTGCGCCAAGGCGAGGCCCATGCGAGCGTCCGTCAAACGCTCTTCCCAGCGTTTTCCAGTTACAGACCGTTCAATTCCCAAGAATGCGTCACGTTCTATCATAATCGGGGTTTGCCGCATCTTTGGGGCTGCCTTTAAGAATCCGGAGCTTTAAGAATCAAGCTTTCAGAGCCGCAATTCTATACGCCCAGTTTATCGTACCAAGTCTTGCGATCAAAGTTGTGAACGGCATCGACGGTGCGCACCGTCCCCGTTTTTGAGCGCATGACCATTGATTGAGTCGTGGCACCAGATGAATAGCGGCGAACCCCACGAAGCATCGAACCATCGGTGACACCGGTTGCCGCAAACATCACATCGCCGTCTGCAAGGTCGCGCAGTTCGTACTTGCGATCGAAATCGGTGATGCCCCACTTGCGGCCACGTGCCTTTTCATCGTTATTGCGGAAAACGAGACGACCTTGCATCTGTCCACCAATGCAACGCAGAGCCGCGGCTGCCAATACGCCTTCAGGCGCACCGCCGGTTCCCATATACATATCGATGCCGCTGTCGCGCCGGCTGGTTGCCATGACGCCTGCCACATCGCCGTCGCCGATGAGGCGGATGCGTGCGCCGGCCTCGCGAACCTGAGAAATGATCGCTTGGTGGCGCGGGCGATCGAGAATGCAAACAACCAGGTCTGCGATGTCACGCTCGGTTGCCTTCGCTAGTTCCCCTAGATTGTCAGCAACACTGGCATCGAGATCGACCACACCTTGCGGAAGCCCGCCACCGACGGCGATTTTTTCCATATAGGTATCAGGGGCATGCAGGAAGCCGCCTTTCTCCGCCATCGCGATAACGGCCAGGGCATTGGGGCCCCCTTTGGCTGTAAGCGTCGTTCCCTCGAGCGGGTCAAGCGCGATATCGATTTCAGGGCCACCGGTTCCGACCTTTTCACCGATATAAAGCATTGGCGCCTCATCACGCTCGCCTTCCCCGATGACCACTGTCCCATCAATGGCGAGGCCATTGAGGGCGGCGCGCATTGCATTGACAGCAGCTTGATCGGCTGCTTTCTCGTCCCCTCTTCCCATAAGCCGGGATGCCGCGAGTGCTGCCGCCTCGGTTACACGCACAGTTTCCAAAGCCAGATTACGTTCCATTGACGCCCCCATTCTCTTTCATTCCTCGTCATCCAAGACAATTTTTTTATATGGCTTCAATCCTAATCAGGACCGGCGGCTCCAAAACTGCGCCACATTTTTCAATTCCCTCAATCGCGCGGCCCATGGCGTCTTCCTCAGTTTCATGAGTTGTTATGACGACTTGAACCGGCTTCCCTTCTCCATCCGCGCGCCCGTGCTGCAGCATCGACTCCAAGGAAATACTCTCATCGCGCAAGACAGCTGCAATATCAGCAATCACCCCAGGCTGATCACGCACGATTAAGCGAATATAATAACCACCACGATGATGTGCCATCGTACTGGCAACAGCCGGGTTCAGCTCTCTCGCTGGCACCGTGAAGGTCTGAGGGCGATTTCCCCGCGCGATATCGATGATATCTGCGACCACGGCAGACGCCGTCGGGCCAGCACCGGCGCCCGCACCTTCCGCCATGACAGAGCCAACAAAATCACCTTCCACCACCACGGCGTTCAAGACGCCTTCAACGGCTGCGATCGGTGTTCCCTTGCGCACCATGCAGGGGTGGACACGCTGTTCAATCCCGCGTTCGCTCTGCGTTGCAATACCTAGGAGTTTGATGCGGTATCCAAGCTCCTCCGCAGAAGCAATATCGAAGGCACTGATAGAGCGGATGCCCTCGATATAAACATCACCGAAGTTCACCTCCGACCCAAAGGCCAGCGCAGCAAGAATCGATAATTTGTGCGCCGCATCGATCCCATCGACGTCGAAGGCTGGATCTGCCTCCGCATAACCCAAGGCTTGTGCTTCGCCCAGCACATCGGCGAATTCTCGCCCGCTAGTACGCATCGCTGACAAGATGTAGTTACAAGTACCATTCAGGATGCCATAGACTCGGGAAATGTCATTTGCAGCCATTCCCTCGCGCAATGACTTAATGATCGGGATACCGCCCGCGACGGCTGCTTCATATGCGAGCGTGAGCTCTTGTTCATCCGCGATCTTGGCAAGAGCTGTACCATGATGTGCGATGAGAGCTTTGTTCGCCGTCACAACATGCTTGCCCGACGCTAACGCAGCCTCAACGGAGGCTTTGGCAATGCCATCCGAACCACCGATAAGTTCGACGAAAATTTCAGCATCGCTTTCGCGCGCCATTGTGGTCGCGTCGTCAAACCAGGTGACGCCGGATAGATCGACACCACGATCCTGGTTTTTATTGCGCGCAGAGACGCCGACGACCTGAATCCTGCGGCCCGAGCGTGCCGCAATGACGTCGGCATTTTGGCTAAGCAACGAGAGTGTGCCGACGCCGACCGTGCCCAGTCCTGCGATTGCGATACGCAATGGTTTCGTCACGAACATTCCTCCTATGACTTACTTGGCCCATGACTTATTCGACCCGGGCTGCCTTAACCGACTTCTTGTGGGTAGGCGAATTCAGGAACCGCCTTATATTTCTGACAGCTTGGCGAAT
>CAXMNO010000454.1:0-2226 GCA_964194655.1 uncultured Acidimicrobiia bacterium | reverse complement strand
CGACATTGCGACCATCTTTTGCGGGCGATCTAAGTCTTCGCCTTTTTCCTCGGCTTCACGCAGACGGGCTTCGGCCATTGCCTTAGAAACGATGCGCGCTGAACCATAGAACACGATCGTGTCTTCGACTTCATAGTGTCGAAAGCGTGCCTCAGGCTCCATATATTCTGAAAGAATGCGAAGGGCGCGCGCCTTTGGGCTGGTGAGAAAATCCTGGTTACGATAGGCCTGCGGCGGCTTTCTATGGTTTGTCATAAAAAGATACTTTCCTCCTCTTGAAACTAACTGTCCGGATAATTCGTCTATAAGTGCATAAACTAGGACCCCGTTTCTTGGTCTTTTTGCCATTTCTGGCCAAGCCTGGCACCAAGATCGCGAAAACTACTTAAGACGGAACGCTGGTGAACTGATGGGACCGAGGCAAAGAGCCCGCCATCGATCCAGTGCTGGACCTTTCCAACCCGCTCCCCACGCGTTGCGGTATTGATGTAGCGCGCCGTTTGGAATACCGCCGTTTCGACATAGGTTATGCAGGTCGCCTCATCCAAAACCAAAGTCGTTACCCGCAGCGACACCCAGTAGCTGGACGCCTGCTCAAGCAGACCAACGCCTGAATTCTCAAGCCCTGTGCCAAAGGCGTCAATTGCGCCAGCTTGACTTAGACCGCAAAACGCCGAGGCCTGCCCAAAGCCTGCTGTACGCACCTTAAAACCGGCAACGTCTTTCAGTTCACCACGCTCGCTTTGCGCCAAGGCGGCGGAAGGAGCCAAACTCACTGCGAAGAGAAGCACGATAAGAATGCGAAGAGACTTTTCTAAGGCCATTTTCGATCCCCCAATTCAACCTTCAGTCTTGCTAGAGTTTCATGGCAACCGAATAATGCAACATATATGCGATTGAATTATGACATCAGCTTGGAATTCGTAAAAGATATGAAGGTCGTAAAAGTCATGACGTCTCAATTCTGCGAGCAGCCCGGACGCTTCTCAGCACTTCGTCCATTCGGATTTCCAATTGCGGGGCTGGTGCTTGCTTTCATATTGAATGCCTGTGCTTCCCAGGCACCCGAAAGCGAATTTCCAGAAGCCTCAGCGCCACCGCTAACACCGCCACGTATTTCGACAGCGCCGCCGCCCGATGGCCGCTTAACGGTCAACTCCAGGGAGTATCCGTGGAGTGCGGTCGGACGCCTCAATATCGCCGGGAGAGGTTTTTGCACAGGTTTTCTGATTTCGCCGCGCCACGTTGTGACACGTGCGGGCTGTCTTTTCGATGGAACCCGAGGTGAATGGAGACCCCTCCTCGACTTGCATTTCGTCGCTGGCTATCAAAGCGACCGCTATCAAGCAGCTTCTGCCCTAAAAACTTACCGGACGGCTGAGGGTTATAATCCACGCGCCGGCCAAAGCCTCGCTAGCTTGACCCGCAATTGGGCGCTTTTAACTTTGGAACGGCCGATTGGACAGAAGACAGGCTGGCTGGGCATCACTTGGCAAACCAGAAACGACAATGCCCCACCAGCTTTGAAGGCCGGATATCGCCGCGACTGGCAGCACGCCGTTTCCTTATATTATGGCTGTGTGGAGGGTGGTTGTCCGCTCCTGGCAGGAGAAAAGCAATTACCGGTCCTTGTTTTGGAGGGTGGGCGCTTTTCCGTGCCGGGCCACCTTTATCTCCCCAGTCGAGAGCGCTTATTGGCGGAACTGCGGAGCGCAGGCTTAGGACCCTCACGCGGGCGGCTGCCGGAAAATGGCCGCACGCTTCCGAGACCTGAGAAAACGAGCGCGATTTTGCTTTGGCAACTTGGCTATCTCACCGACGCGCCTGAAGACGCTAGCGCTGCCAGCATCGAAAGTGCGATCAAAGGGTTTCAAGAAGTTGAAGGCCTGCCAAGCGATGGCGTAGCAAGCGTTGCCTTACTGGGCCGCTTGCTTCTGCGTGCCTATGAGGCAGCCATTGCAACGCCCATCTCTTAAGCCGTACTTCACTTCTGGCCTCTATTTTTCGACCAATAAGATCCGCGTCACGAAGGGGTGATTTCGACGTCATCGCAAAATGGCATATATCGGTGTTTAAACTTTGGGCTTCCCTATTTTATTTTCGAGGTTGGCGATGACGACCAGGCGTGTATTCGGAGTTCTTGCAATATCGGCTCTCGTAGCTGTGGGCGGACTTACCCCCTCGCAGCCAGCAGTGGCCGCACCCGCAGCAGAGCTGTGGGATATC
>CAXMNO010000453.1:0-7217 GCA_964194655.1 uncultured Acidimicrobiia bacterium | reverse complement strand
AGCGTCGTGCCGACATGCGCGTCCGGGTGATCCTGATGCAGCGCAATTCCGGGCAGACCCTGGCGATGGCCGCCGGTTTCGCCGCGGCGCGAGGCCGGGTGATCGTCAGCATGGACGGCGACCTGCAGAACGACCCACGCGACATCCCCGAGCTGGTGGCCCGGCTCGACGACGGATTCGACGTCGTCTGCGGCTGGCGCAAGAACCGCCAGGACAAGACCGTCAGCCGCAAAATCCCGTCCAGGATCGCCAACTGGCCTGCGAGCGTGAAAACGTCATAGGCGCGGCCGACTTCATAGAGCGAATCTTTTTTGCAGATCCCGCACTCCGCTGTGATGAGGTCTGAGATTTCATCCTTACGGGCTACTAAGATCTCTGCCGCGCGAAAGAGGATCTGCTGGCGGTCATAACGGGTCAGCGTGGGCTTGTAGTCGGCTGCGATTTGAAAGGCCTCGCGCACCTGTTCGACGGATGCACGCGGGGCGGTGCCAACGACCTCTCCGTTATAAGGGTTAAAAACCTCAAAGACTTGCTCGGCCTCAACCTTGCGCCCTGCGATCCGCATTGGCTCGTGGCGTGGTCCGGGGCTGGACCCGAGTGCAATTTCAGCAGCGGCTGCGGTCATGACGCTAACCTTTCATTTTCAGAAGAACTGTTGTTAAGCGCGAGCGAGAAGATATCGAAATTGCGGTAGGTATGCCCTGGCTCCAACCCCTTTAAAGGCCGGTTGAAGACCAGCGGCACGATTTGCTCGGAAAGCCCACCGTGGGAACGGAGCGGCTCTTTCAACCCTGAGAGATCGTGGCGTTCCGGGCTCGTCCCCAGTGCAAAGCCTTCAAGCGATATTACGACCAAATCGCCAAGCCGATCCTTCGGCAATTCAAAGCGCGCGCAAGCCTCATCACGCGTCAAGGCGACCTCGATCCCATCGACCGCGCCCAATTGCTGGGCGGTGTTAGCTGCATCAGCACCTTCGGGTAAGTAAATCGTAGCGAAACCACCAAGCGCACCATGATGAACAACGTAAGGATCCGTGATGGGGAGTATGACGCGTGCAGCCCCCTCCCCCAGCCAATCATCCATGACCTGCTGGAGATAAATGACGGCGGGCTGGCCCTCATTATCGTGCTTCGCACTCATCCCATGGTCGGCGGTAATAGCAAGTGTCGCGCCCAGTTTGTCGAGTTCAGCCCAATAGCGATCCATCATCGCGTAGAATGAATTTGCACCCGGCGTGCCTGGTGCATGCTTGTGCTGCACATAATCGGTGGTGGAGAGGTACATGAGATCCGGGCGCCGCGTCTCCATCAGCTTTACGCCCGCTGCGAAGATGAACTCCGACAATTCCGCGCTGTAAACCGATGGCACCGGCATTTGGACCATGTCGAGCACACCCTCAATGCCATGCTCTTGGAGGGTCGCCTCATCCGACTTTTCTGAAGAAAAACAAACCGCACGGCCGCTAGAGAAATCCAGTCCGTGTCCTAGCAAGCGCCGCAGCTTATCCTTGGCCGTGACGATCGCCAAACTCGCGCCCGCATCGTGAAAAGCCTTAAAGATCGTCCCGACGCGCAAGTATTTCGGGTCATTCATCATGACCTCTTCGCCCGTGTCGGGATCGAGGATGTAGTTCCCGCAGATACCATGACGCGCGGGCGGACAACCGGTGACGATCGAAAGATTGTTCGGATTGGTGAAGGATGGCACGACACAGTGTCCGCGAAGGTCCGTTCCCCGTTCTATCATCCCGGCCGTGAAGGGCATGACGCCCGCTTTTACGGCTTCTTCGATATAGTCAGGTTCTGAACCATCCACGCAAACAACGACAAGGGGACGATCAGGCCAGGGATATGAGCGGTCGTTGACTTCAATCGGACCGCGCCCGCTTTGTAACGGAGAATGGCTAGTCATGGTGCACGCTCTCGCATATCAAAAAAGGTGAAGAGAATTATATGCTCAGATCTCACCGCAAAGGCCATGCCGTTCGTGCGGCTCATTAGCATAGGAAGGCTATGTGGCAGCTTTCCATCTATTGATCAAATGGGAAGTTTGAATGAATTTGATCGATAAAAACAATAAAACGGATAGTGCGAACATTAAAAATATTTCATGCCACTGAAAGGACATCAGACCCCAAGCTCTCTATCTCCTTTTCTGAGAGGGGGCTCCTCTCATGGAAGGGGTGCGCCCCTCAAGAGAATCATTTCGCAGCGAGGAGACAAGAGATCATGTTGAAGCTGATGCTAAGGCCCAAGGCAGTCCTAGCGGCTGGTGTTTCGCCAGAAGCAATTCAGGACCACCGCGTAAAATCCACAACGACACGCTTTGCCGTCGCCACCGTTGCGAGCTTGGCCATCATCGTTATGGCAACGGGTGGGGCCAAGGCAGCGGCCCTGCCAGACAGTTTCGCTGACCTTGCCGAAGAAGTATCACCTGCGGTGGTGGGTATCGTCGTTGAAAAAAGCTTCCAAGGTGTCGCGTTTGAAGGTGACGAAGCAGCGCCCAATCCCTTTGGCCCCAATTCGCCTTACCGCGAATTCTTCGAGCGCTTTTTCGGAGAAAACTTCCGAGGATTTCAAGGTCATGAAGGCGGGCATCGCAGTCAACCACGAAAAAGCCTCGGATCGGGCTTCGTCGTGGATGCAGAAGGCTATGTCGTCACAAACAACCATGTGATCGATGGTGGTGAGACCATCACCGTGACCTTTACCGACGGTCGCGAGTTGCCTGCAGAACTTATCGGCGCCGACAGCCGCACAGATCTAGCCCTTTTAAAAGTAAATACAGACGAGGCGCTTCCAGCCGTCGAATGGGGCGATTCCGATGCGATCAGGGTCGGTGATTGGGTGATGGCCGTTGGCAATCCCTTTGGTCTCGGCGGCACTGTCACGGTCGGTGTGGTCTCGGCAAGGGGACGCGATCTTCGTGGCGGCAGCCTTGTCGATTTCCTCCAGCTCGATGCGCCGATTAACCGTGGTAACTCCGGCGGGCCCGCCTTTAACCTCGAAGGCGAGGTCATCGGCATCAATACGGCCATCTTCTCCCCGAATGGTGGGAGCGTTGGGATCGGCTTCGCAATTCCTGCCAACACAGCCGAGGGTATCATCGAGGATCTGAAGGATGACGGCGAGGTCTCGCGCGGTTGGTTGGGCGTCAATATCCAGCCGATTACCGAAGAAATCGCTGAAGGCTTCAGCCTGCCAGATGAGAAAGGCGCGCTCATTGCCAGGGTGGAACCCGGTAGCCCTGCTGAAGCCGCTGGCCTTAAGGCAGGCGACGTCATCCGCGGGTGGAATGGGGAAACCATCGCCCGCTTCAAGGACTTGCCCCGCTTTGTCGCAGCAACACCTGCAGGCACGACTGTTCCAGTTGAAATCTGGCGTGATGGAAAAGCGGTCGAAAAGCAGGTGGAGACAGGACTTCTGGACTCGGATCGACTCGCGAGCTTGACCTCTCCTCAAAGCACGCCAAAGGGCGATATGGGCGAACTCGGTTTGAAACTGCAATCCCTCGACACCGAAACGCGTGAGGCCTTGGGTCTGAGTGAAGATGCGACGGGCGTCGTGATCACAGAGGTTCAGCCGAATAGTCCCGCTGCAGAAGCTGGCCTTAGGCGCGGCGACGTCATCAAGTCCGCGGCCCTTGAGGAGATTTCCTCCGCCAAAGAACTTCGTGAAGCCGTTAAGACAGCAAGAGACGACGGCCAGAGCCGAATTCCCCTCCTCGTCCTGCGGCGAGGTGAGGAAACCTTCGTCACTCTTCCGGTTCAACAAGGCTAACAACTCTTTTCGAAAGCGTGCGTTCAATAACAAGTGCGAAAGGCACTGAATTTTTCAAGTCGGAGGATCTTCCCTTACCCCCTCGGACCCCCGACACCTCTGGGCCTCAGCTGACCCCTAGCTGGGGCCTTCTCTTTCTCAACATCTCCCCTTTTTCTTGTTGTATTGCTATAAGGGAGAAGGACCAGTGGTGATGAAGGACGGCATGAAGATACTGGTAATCGAGGACGATAGCGAAACGGCAAGCTACATCGCGAAAGGCCTGGGCGAGAGTGGGCATAGCGTCGATGTCGCAACGGATGGTCGTGAAGGCCTCATCCAAGCGGTTGCTGGAACCTACGACGTCTTGATCGTCGATCGCATGCTGCCAGGGCTGGAAGGCTTGGCCGTGGTCGAGACTTTGCGAAAGACCGGAGATGCAACACCAGTGCTTTTCCTCTCCGCCAAGGGCCGCGTGGAGGACCGCGTTAAGGGCTTAAAGGCAGGCGCGGATGACTATCTGGTAAAGCCCTTTGCCTTCTCCGAGCTTTTGGCGCGTCTAGAGGCCCTCACCCGGCGGCGCCCCGGTCAAGCGGAACTCACCTGCCTCAGGCTTGCCGACCTTGAGATGGACCTGCTCTCCCGCAGCGTCAAGCGAGGGGGCCGGGAAATCGAGCTCTTGCCGCGCGCATTCACACTGTTGGAAGTGCTCATGCGCCACGAAGGCCAGGTGGTGACCCGAACCATGCTGCTTGAGCAGGTTTGGGACTACCACTTCGACCCACAAACCAATGTCATCGACGTGCACATGAGCCGCCTGCGCCAAAAGATCGATAAAGATGCCGAGCACCCCTTGCTGGAGACAGTGCGCGGGGCTGGCTACATGCTGCGGGCTGGTTAGATTCCGCGTTCATCACAGAAAAAATCGATCAAAAAAATGGCCGGTCCACTCATATTGAGGCTGTGACTTCTTGCAGCTTTTCGCCCATCGGCGCAAAATTGGGGAAAAGATATTATCAGAAAGGGCGAGGCTATGATCGTTTATCCAGACATCGAAATTCAAAACGGCAAGTGCGTTAGTTTGATTCGCGGTCACATGGACAAACCGATTGTCTTCGACATCGCTCCGCTCGAGGCCGCTAAGTCCTTCGCAACCGAAGGCGCTGAATGGATTCACGTGGTGGACCTCGATGCGGTTGCTGGCAAAGAAAAGACCAACGCGGACCTTATCAAGGAAATCATTTCCTCCGTTTACGTCCCCGTTCAGGTCGCCGGTGGTATCAGATCAGAACTCGATATCGATCACTGGATCGAGGCCGGGGCCGGTCGAGTGGTGATTGCAACTGGTGCCGTGCGTTATCCACAAATGGTAATTAACGCAGCATCGCGCCATCCAGGAAAAATCGTCGTCTCGATCGATGGATCGGATGGCTATGTGGTCTGCGAAGGCTGGACGGAAACCACCGCTTGGACACCGCTGGAATTTGCACGCCAGTTCGAGACCAGCGATATCGCCGCCATTATCTTCACCGATATCGACAAGACCCACGACCTGCCGGAAAGTAGCCTTGCCACGACTGCTGAACTGGCAAGTTCCTTAATCGTGCCGGTCATTTCCTCTGGCACGGTGAAAACGCTGGACGATATCGCAACACTTTATTACTTGCCGAATATCGCAGGCTCGATTGCGGGCTGGGCGCTATTTAACAAGAACTTCAAGCTCTCAGAAGCAATCGAACTGGTTCACTCAAAGTGAGCCGGGTCGAGATAATGCGAATCAAAGCTCTGCAGCGAGGTTTTCGATCTCGGTAAAGAGGTCCGGGCGCGCCGCCAAGTCGCCGGTTTCGCGCACCGCGTAGCCGTGGATTAGGTGGAAGGCATTGAAGCCCAGCATGCGAAAACCCTTTTCGTAGCGGTTGAGAAGATCGGCGTAGGCCTCCCGTCCCTCCCCTTGGGTTTGGATCAAGACGAGGGTTTTATCACCGACCAACCGGGTTTTGACCGGCGCTGTTGGATAGCCAGGAACGAGGAAAGAAAAGAAGCGCTCGATCGCAGCCTTCAAATCGCTCGTGATATCGGTGAAGTAGATAGGGCTGGATAGAACCAAAACATCGGCCTCTCGCACGGCCTCTAGGATCGGCGAAAGGCCATCGGCAAGCCCACAACGCTCCCCACCACGTTTGCAATGAAAGAGATTCCGGCAACCGGAAAAAGAGAGCTCGCGCAACGCATAAAGCTCCAGAAAAGCCCCACGAGAGCGAAGCGCACCGGCAAAAGCTTCTGCTAACCGGTCGCTATTCCCGCCCGCGCGCGGGCTTCCTAGTAAACAAACAACGCGTTTTCGAAACATATCCATGACCCTATTTAATGCCATTTTTCTCTTGGATGTGGGGGGTGCTGGCCCGCTAACTCACATTATTCCTCGCGTATTTGTGTAGGTTCGTCACTTGCATGAATGGAAGGTTACCTTCATTTCCTAATGAGTTCGACGACTAAGAGAATTGTGTATGTGGTTTTGCGTCTTGAACGGGGACAACGGCAGATGGTCAGAAAATTTTTCAGAAATGTCGCTTCGCTTGCAGCAGTTACTGTAACGAGCATGGTTCTAAGCAGCAGCCTTGCACTTGCCGCAGGTGATGTGGCAGCGGGCGAGAAAATCTTTAAGAAATGTAAGGCCTGCCACGTGGCAGACAGCGATAAAAACCGGGTTGGCCCCACCCTTAAAGGTGTCTTCAACCGCTCACCAGGCGCGTTGGAGGGTTATAAATTCTCCAAGGCGTTGAAAACCTTTGGTGACGGTGGCGCCCTCTGGGATGACGCCACGATGGATAGCTGGCTGACCAAACCCAAAGCCCTGGTCAAAGGCACGAAAATGGGCTTTTCGGGCCTGAAAAAAGAGGAAGATCGCGCAAACGTGATCGCCTACCTTCGCCAATTTTCCGAATAAGCCAATTATTTGAAGACCTTACCAAGGCGTTGAGGTGCAGAGCGTAGCCCTGGAGCATTACATTGCTTCAAGGCTTACGCTATTATCACGTGGCAAGGGTATGTTACAATTCGCTGGAAAGGTGAATGGTGGCACACTCGCGTCATAGGAAGGCTTTATCTAAGCCTCTTCGCAAATCAAAGCTTCATCGAGATCTTTTAGCCTGGATCCTTGGGAGCTTTGTATTCGCATTCGCGCTGCTTTTACCACCGAGTTTGAAAGCTCAAGAGAGCGGCAATTCCGCAGAAGATGCTGTCCGGACCGGCCACTTTGCGCTTGAAAACCCAGCAGATTTAAATAACGCCCAGGCTGAGAATATTTATCAGACTATCTTAGCGGATATGGTGGAAGGCTACGCCATGTCCGATATTGCCGCGGCTGGGTTTTACTGGAATTGGCGCCGCTTTAACACAGCGCCCTATCGTTCCGCCCAACACGGCGAACGGTTTGTCAGCAACTACGCGAGCACCATC
>CAXMNO010000452.1:0-1830 GCA_964194655.1 uncultured Acidimicrobiia bacterium | reverse complement strand
AAAAATTCCGGCCTGGCACTTGATGACCTCTCGCTCGTGGAAACCCATGACTGCTTCACAATCGCGGAATTGCTAGAATATGAAGCCATGGGCTTGGCGCCGCGGGGTGAAGGCGGACGTGCGGCAAACGAAGGCTGGACGGCCAAAGATGGGAAGTTGCCCGTCAATCCCTCAGGCGGCCTAAAAGCCAAAGGCCATCCGCTTGGCGCCACGGGCGTTTCCATGCACGCGCTCTCTGCCATGCAGTTGACGGGAACGGCAGGCGATATGCAGATCCAGGACGCCAAGCTCGCAGGCATCTACAACATGGGCGGTGCCGCGGTCGCCAACTACGTTTCTATCTTGGAACGGTTGCGCTAATCCGTAGAACGAAAAATTCTGTGCCATGACAAAATCGTGAGTCGATAGCTACATTTAAGGAGCTATACTTTAGACTTGCCCAAATGAGAGCCTGTCATCTGGTGGCTGCAGGTAGCCAATGTTAAAGTGAGCGCAAGTTTGTATTTACGCGTAGGGCCGTCATCTAAACGACTGAAAGTGCTTTGTCACACCTTCACAGCATTGGCTTTTCTGGTTGCGGTCCTGTTCTCGCCCAGTGAGAGCTTGGCTAAGTCCTTTAAAAACCCTGCTGAAGCGAAAGCCTTCGTCGAAGATGAGCTCGACGAGCTGAAAGATGCCCTCCAGGCCTATAACCATAAAAACAGAATTATCGTCGGCGATCTTGGCAATTGGGGGCTTAGAATTCGCAAATGGGCATTCGTAGAACTGTTTGAAGATGCCATCACTCTCGACGTCGAATTCGGAGTTGGTAGTTGGAGGAATGCCGGTAAGTTGCGCCTTTTTGTGGTTTGGGAAGATGGCGAATTCTCCATCTTGCAGCATCGCTCTTTGAGTGAACAAACCAAAGATCGAGCCGCCAATATACAGGAATCAGCGGTAACCGGAATTATACTCGACCAGCAAGCGGCGGAAGATCTATTAAAGTCGGAACACAGTGACCTCCGACGAAGCCTTGAGGCGTATAATAATAAAGCCAAAATCGCAACGAATGACAATGACCATTGGAAAGTGAAACTCTTAAAAACTGAAGTCATTCGTATTGAAGGCACAACGATTTTCGTGAATCTCAGCTTTGAAATCGGAAGGTGGAGGCAAAACCCGGGTGCGGCTCTGTTCCACCTGAAATGGGACGGCCAAAAGTTCCACATTGTAGCGCACCAAAAATACGCGCGAAAAAATAAAGGCCCCAGCGTTTTAGCAGACAGCGAAGAAAGGGGCTGTGTCTATAATTACTATGCTGCTAAGCCATGCCTGGACACCGTCAGGCTGTGGCGAGAGTTTTCCAAAGTTCTTGATCTACCCGTTGATGAAACGAGTGCTGCCATTTTTCAGGCTTACAAGCACAACGAAACTGCCACCGGCGATAAGCTCTTGGCCCAGGCGCGTGGCCTTCCAATTCCAGCCGATGAAAGTGTATTTAGTGTGCAGGCAGAAGTCGATGCGCTGAATCTCGGACAATATCAAGGCCTTGGAGAAAATCCCTGTGATTTGGACCCCTTCGGTCCCAAGCCTTGCTTGGGGATTTATCGCATATACCAAGATTTCGCCAAGCGCCATGGTTTGCCAGAAGACCATCGTAGTGCGGCGATATTCGCGGCCTATGCGATCGGAGACTTCCGTCGGGCTGATGTCGTCTACGCGTTAACCAAAGGGCTCGATGTTCCAAGTTACGGCTATCAACCCACGGGTATTGCGCGGGAGGTTGCCGCGCTCGCCCCCATTTTCGATCAAATGCAACGGACAAGGAGAATTCCTTGCAGCTATAATATC
>CAXMNO010000451.1:0-4302 GCA_964194655.1 uncultured Acidimicrobiia bacterium | reverse complement strand
CGACATTGCGCTGAACAATAGCACCAGCCTCTGATACCGTCAATCGAGCAGTCGCTTCCCGCGCAGAGGTGCGACCGGCGTTTAGTCCCCAGGCTGAAGCGCCTGGTGTTACATTTCCTCAGCCACCACCGTAATCTCGCCCTTCATCGCTGGATGATAGATACAGAGATAAGAGAAAACCCCGGCCTTCGTCATTTCGATTTCAGCAACGCCACCGTTGCTAAGCTCACCGCTATCCCAGCTTCCATCATCAGATGTGGCCGTATGGGGAGCGATATCCTTGTTGACCCACCTGATAACGTCGCCCGGCTTCACCGAGAGTTTTGCCGGATGGAAAGCAAAGCCCTTGATCTCCACCTCAAAAACTTCGGCGGCTGCATCCGATGCGGTCAGCAGCGGGGATAAAAATATCCCCGCCACCAGCGCAAACACCGCAAAAGAGCGATAATTCAGCTTTAAAGCCTTCATTATTTGAGGGCCTTGACCATCATCTCGGCATGGCCTTCATGCGCTTTGAAGATCTCCAAGGCTTGGCCAAGAAGCGCCTTGAACTCTGCGTTTTGTGCTGCAGGAATGAAGGTGCCCTCAACAGTCTGATTGACGAATTGATGATAGGCCAATTCATTTTCCGCGTAGTGCCTGTCGAAATGGGCACCGCTGAGGTTCTTCAATTCGGCAACCTTCTCATTGGACTGTGCAACCAGTGACTGGCTGGTTTCGTTGTCCTGCGGTGCTGCATTCAGCTTTTCAAGAAGCCCAAGAGCCAAATCGTTTACAGCCTTGTGGTCGCGAAGCATCGTTGTGGCAAAGGCACGCACCTCAGGGTTCTCAGAGATGGCCAAGGCCAGGTGTGCATAGCGAATGTCGACGATGCCTGCGGTATAAGCAATGTGCGCAATTTGCAGATCGTTCAACTCACCTGCTTGCGTGGGAGCAGAAACACTAACGGCTGCAAGGACCGAAAGGGCCACACCGGCGAAAGTCTTAGCGATATACTTCATTTAACTTCTCCTGAATTTTACGAATTTTCATTGAGTCGAGGGATTGCCACCTCATCGATCGGTCTCATCTGTCATTCCCTAGAGCCCGTTTAATGATTTCCGAGTCATCAAACGTGCTCCAGGTCATTGTTCTCACGCACTTTCCGGGCGCAAAACCGCACACACTTTTGCTGAAAGTGCTCTAGCAAACCAGTACGCGACCCACCGTCCTTGTGGATGCACTATTTATCGCCCAGTCGGCTCACGCCACGGCAATAACCCACAAGGGAAGTAAAGAATATGGCTTGGAATTATGGACGCGCCATGCCCCAAGATACGGCTTCAATGCCAGATCGTCCCAAATTGGGGCGATAGCTCAAAAATAACCCATGCAATGTTGGGGGTTATTTGACTAAGTGAGGGGCAATCAAAATGTTCTGGCTTATGGATGCGTCAAAGGGGCATAGCCAGGTAGACTTTCGATCCGCTGGAACCAGCGCCTAATACCTGGAAAGCTGGAAAGATCGAATCCCCCTTCATCCGCTACATGGCTATAGGCATAGAGCGCGATATCGGCAATCGTGGGTCCGTCTGTGACAAGAAAGCTGGCCGTGGACAAGCGGTCTTCCATCACGCCTAAGGCAGCTTTGCCCTTTTCATGAAGTGTGGGCACCTCCAACCAGCGCGGGGAATCCTTTGGCTCGAACTCATGGATAAAGCGTGCCACGGCAACAAAGGGCTCATGACTATACTGTTCGAAGAACATCCACTGTAAAACTTGCGCCCTGGCAAGGCGATCTTGTGGGAGGAATGATGTTCCCTCTGCAAGGTAGTTCAAAATTGCGCCCGATTCTGCCAGGCACTCCCCTGTCTCCAGCTCCAAAAGGGGGATGCGCCCGTTAGGGTTTTTCGCAAGGAACTCCGGCTTGCGGGTTTCACCTTTTAGGATGTCCATTTCGACGAGGCGATATTCAACCCCAAGCAACTTCAATAACAGCCGGACCTTATATCCGTTTCCGGACGGCAAAAAATCATAGAGGGTATAGCCAGCCATCAATCGACTCCCGTTGGTTAGTCCACACCAATCCTTGCAAATAAATAGCCTTCAAGAAAAGTGAGTTTCCTCTATCTGACGTCTTTGGCCGACGCATAAGGTTTTTTATCGAGTAAGTGCCCAAACAGCGGCAATCCTTTTCCCGATGCTTTCATCATGCTATCCAGCGCAAACGTCGCAGGACCACCTGCATTGTTTGATCTAACCAGAGTTTTTTGGATTTAAGTGGCTTAGATGCTCCACATAAATGACCTGACATACCGCGTGCAAGGCGCGCCCTTGCTGGAAAAGGCAACGCTTGCCATCTACAAAGGCGAGCGCGTCGGCCTGGTTGGGCGCAATGGTTCTGGCAAGACCACACTTATCCGCATGATCGCTGGCTCCCTACAGCCCGACGCGGGCTCGATTTCGCTCGCGCGCGGCGTGCGTGTCGGATGGTTAGCACAAGAAGCACCCGGCGGGCCCGAAACTCTAATAGAATTCGTACTGGCCGCCGATGAAGAGCGCGTTGCCCTTCTTAAGGAGCTTGAAGATAACCCGGCTTCTGCCCGCCTTGCGGAACTACACGAGCGCCTCACCACGATCGAGGCGGCAAGCGCCCCTGCACGCGCTGCACGCATCTTAGCTGGCCTCGGATTTGATGAGGAGGCGCAGAATAAGCCTTGCGCCGTCTATTCCGGTGGCTGGCGCATGCGCGTGGCATTGGCTGCCCTGCTCTTTTCCAATCCGGATCTGCTGTTATTGGACGAGCCTTCGAACCATCTTGATTTGGAAGCATCGATGTGGCTTGAGAACTACCTTAAGTCTTACCGTGGCACCTTTGTGATCATCTCCCATGACCGGGGCTTGTTGAACCGTGCGGTCACCCGGATCATTCATCTTTCCGCGCGAAAACTGACCGCCTATGGCGGCAATTACGACCGCTTTGAGCGGACCCGCCTCGCGCAGCAAAAAACGCAGAGCGCGCTTTATGCCCAGCAGCAAATCCAGCGCAAACACATCGAATCCTTCATCAACCGCTTTAGGGCGCAAGCGAACAAGGCACGCCAAGCCCAGTCGCGCATTAAAGCGTTGGAGCGAATGGAGCCAATCGCGCAGATCACGAGCGAGGCCACCATCAGCTTCGACTTCCCAACACCTGTACCCCTTTCACCGCCGATCATCACACTTGATGGCGCAGCAGTCGGCTATGGTGATGCCCCACCGGTCCTGGGCGGCTTGGATTTGCGCCTCGATATGGATGACCGGATCGGCCTCTTGGGGGCGAATGGAAATGGCAAGTCGACCTTGGCACGCCTTTTAGCTGGGCGCCTAAAGCCAGTTGCTGGGCGCATGACACGCTCCCCCAAGTTGGTGGTCGGCTACTTTTCCCAAGATCAGGCCGAAATGCTAGATCTATCGGCGACACCCCTGGCACAGCTCGCACGGCTTATGCCCAAGGAGCCGGAAACGCGGCTGCGCGCGCAACTCGGGCGCTTTGGCTTTGGTGCCGACCGGGCAGAGGTTGAGATCGGAAAACTCTCAGGCGGTGAAAAGGCACGGCTGCTCTTCGCCTTGGTGAGCCGCGAGAAACCACACCTCTTGATCTTGGATGAGCCAACAAACCATCTCGATATGGATTCCCGCCAAGCCTTGGTTGAGGCTATCGGTGGTTACGAAGGCGCGGTCGTATTGGTAAGCCACGATCCGCACTTGATGGAATTGGTGGCCGACCGCTTGTGGCTTGTAAACGAAGGAGGTGTCAAACCCTTCGATGGCGATCTTGAAGACTACCGCAAGCATTTAATAGAAGTACGCCGCCGCGCCCGTGGGGAGAACGGACCCAAGGGCGAGCGCCTATCTGCGGGCCCTAGCCGTAAAGAAATTCGCCAAAACGCGGCGCAAAAGCGCCAGGAAAATGCGGCACTTCGCAAAGCAGTGCAAGCCGCCGAAAAACGGGTCTCACGGCTAAGCGAAAAACTTTCGCTCATAGAAGCAGAACTTGCCAGCCCCGCACTTTACGATGCAAGCACCGCGAAGCTTATGGGCGTCCAGCTGAAACACAGCGAGGTCAAGCTAGAGCTTCAACAAGCAGAAGAATCCTGGTTCGAAATTCAAGAGAAGTTGGAGACAAGCGCGAGCGCTTAATACGCTAAGATAGCGCCGCGCCCTTGACAGGCATCTTCCTCAATTCCATCCTCGCTCTTCGTTTCCCCACCGCCCGGCTGTTTAATCCCATTTCATTATAGGTCGTGATGTCAGCAAATCATCGTTCCATTGGTATCCTTT
>CAXMNO010000450.1:0-2491 GCA_964194655.1 uncultured Acidimicrobiia bacterium | reverse complement strand
GATGATCTTCTGCCTGAACGTGAGGGCGGTTACCGCTATTCCTGCTCCGACCCGATCACGGGCCAAGCAGCTTGGTATGATCTGCGCGTGTCGGTTCGCAAAGCGGGAGCGGATGAGCCCGCTGTAACGGACCCGCAATTTGAGGCGCAAGCCAAGCCACCGAGTATGCGATCTGCCCCCGACAGATTGCGTTATGGTGCATCATTCCATCCCAAAACCGGTGACGGTCGGGACGTGGGAGGTGGATCATGACCTCGTTACCGCAATCGCGACCCGAAAAGCGCCTTGGTCTGGTCATCGATCTCGATACCTGTGTTGGCTGCCATGCTTGCGTCGTGAATTGTAAGGAATGGAATACCGGTGGCTATCCAGCGCCTTTGAGTGACCTCAATCCCTATGGTGCCGGGCAAAGCGGTGCCTGGCTTAACCGCGTCCATTCCTATGAAGTAGGCGATGGAGCCGCAGGCCAGACGGTGCATTTCCCGAAATCTTGCCTGCACTGCGAGAATGCGGCCTGCGTTACCGTTTGCCCGACCGGTGCGTCCTATAAGCGTGAAGAAGACGGCATTGTGCTGGTCGATGAGGAACGCTGTATCGGCTGCGGTCTATGCGCATGGGCTTGTCCTTATGGCGCGCGGGAAATGGACCCCATCGGCGGTGTTATGAAGAAATGTACGCTTTGTATCGACCGGATCTATAACGAAAATATCGCAGAGGGGGAGCGCCTTCCAGCCTGTGTTCGGACTTGCCCCGCAAATGCCCGTCATTTCGGGGATTTGGCGGATCCTCATTCGGATGTTTCGAAGTTGGTTGCTGAGCGTGATGGTATGGACCTCATGCCAGAGATGGGATTCGAGCCAACGAATAAGTACCTTCCCCCACGTCCGCGCCGCGATGATCGTGCGGCTTCTCCCAGCCAAGGAAAGAAAGAAGAAGAAATTACCAAGGAAGGTTTCTGGGCCTGGCTTGATCAAGCCCTCGACGATATGGGAGGAAAGGCGTGAAACCGGCTCTTTCCGTTATATTTTTTACCACGCTGTCGGGTACGGGGTACGGCTTGCTCTTTCTCATTGGCATGCTCGCTTTTTCGGGTCAGTTACCAGAGACGACGGCAACAGCCTTCACATTTCTTACACTCAGCTTAGGGCTGGTTCTCGTAGGGCTGCTCTCCTCCACCTTCCATCTAAAGCATCCAGAGCGCGCCTTGCTGGCCTTTAGCCAGTGGCGGTCATCTTGGCTATCGCGCGAGGGCTGCGCTGCTGCAATTACCTTCGTTCCAGCGGGCTTGTTTGGAATAGGGTGGCTGTTTTTTGGACAAAGTGATGGTGTTTATGCGTTTCTGGCTGTGTTAGCGGCGTTGGCAAGTGTCATAACAGTTTATTGTACGGCGATGATCTATGGATCATTGAAGGCGGTGCCGCAATGGCATAGCCCGCTGGTGCCCCTCCTCTATCTCAGTTTTGCTTTGTCGAGTGGTGCGCTTTGGTGCGCGGCGATTTTGGAGATCTTCCAGATTAGGGTGGAATGGATTTATTGGCTGGCTTTGCTCGGTCAGCCAGCAGTGTGGGCACTAAAATTAGCCTATTGGAATCAAATCGATCGAGCCACGGCAGAAAGTAGCATCGGAACTGCGACAGGCCTGGCAGCGCTGGGTAATGTGCGACCGTTGGATCCACCGCACAGCGAGGAAAACTTTCTATTGAAGGAAATGGGCTTTCGCATTGCACGTAAGTACAGTCAAAAGCTTCGTCGAATTGCCCTTTTGGCAGGCGCCGTTGTGACACCACTCCTCGTACTTTTGGCGTTTTCTTTAGATCAAGGCGCGCTTTCAGGGGCGGCAATGGTAGTTGCCTTGCCCTTTAGTTTTTTGGGATTATTTGTGGAACGTTGGCTTTTCTTTGCCGAGGCGAAGCACAAAGTCATGCTCTACTATGGGGAACAGGCAATTTAGCGATCAAATTTTCATTAAGCCGCCAATTAAGGACTTCCGCCTGCATTTGAAAGTGCTAATCTGAATTGATTGCCGCGCGATCTTTGACTTGTCCTCGCCATGCCAGGGTATCGCATCACCCAGATCCGTTGATTCAGGCAGGCTGAGAGAGATGGATTTGTAATGCATCTCTCTTTATGAGAACTAACCCTCGTAAAGGGAATAAGAATGAGCAATAAGCCACCCCCGAACCAAGGTTCTAACCCAACCTTAAGGGCGGCACGTGCTCAGCGCCGACGCTTTTTGAGAAAAGCGCTTACCTTAGGCATAGGTGCAGCCGCGGCGCCGGCATTTGTCCGCGAAGCTTTCTCCTCCTCTGGTGAAGTGAACGTTATCTGCTGGATGGGCTATCTTCCTGAGGAATTTTTGGCGGATTTTGAAAATTCGACAGGAATTAAGGCTAATGTCGTCCCGCTTGGCTCAAACGAGGAACTGCTTGCGAAGGTCAAAGCAAACACCGGTGGCGGGTTCGACATCATCACGCCGACGTTGAACCGCAAG
>CAXMNO010000449.1:0-3450 GCA_964194655.1 uncultured Acidimicrobiia bacterium | reverse complement strand
CTTCAGGCTTATGAGTCTGGTCGCTGCGATGTCTACACGACGGATGCATCTGGCTTGGCAGCCCAGCGTTCGGTTATGGCCGATCCGACAGAGCACGTTATTCTGCCGGAAATCATTTCCAAAGAGCCTCTCGGCCCGCTCGTTCGCCACGGCGACCATCAGTGGGGTGACGTTGCTCGTTGGACGCTCAATGCCATGATCATCGCTGAAGAGCTTGGCGTTACCCAAGCCAACGTCGATGACATGAAGAGCTCGAACAATCCTGAAATCCTGCGTCTTCTCGGTGTCGAAGGCAAAATGGGTGAGCAGTTGCACCTTTCGGCCGACTGGGCTTACAACGTGATCAAGGCTCTCGGCAACTACGGCGAGTCTTTTGAGCGGAATATTGGCGTCAAGACGGCCATTGGCCTTGAGCGCGGCTTGAATGCGCTTTGGACGGATGGTGGCATTCTCTATGCACCGCCAATGCGCTAAAGAGCTGAACCTAACAAACACTGGTCGTGCTATCGATGCCGACGTTGTGAGTTAGGATCAGTAATTAAATAGAACGGGGCGAGCGCTGTTAAAGCACTCGCCCCGTTTTTTTATGATTGTGACTAGCCTCTATTCAGCAACAATCGTCTCTAAGATTTCGCTGATGGCCTTTTGCCGCTCGGCAATGTCGGTTTGAAGTTGTGTAATCTCGGCGGGATCAACGGGGGTTGTTTGGGCCTGTGCTACCGAGAGGCGGCGCTGAGTTTCATCTAACTCCTCACGAAGCGCCTGAAGCATTGCTTCTTCCTCGGCATTGGAGGCCTCGGTTTGAATGACGTCCAGTTGAAGGAGAGCAAGCTGCGCGTCCAACTGCTGCATTTTGCGCTGCCAAGCCTCCCGATCTGTGGCGTAGCGTTCGGCGTCTGCCTCAATGCGCGCCGTTTCGGCCTCTGTCAGCTCTGTCTGTTCGACAACGGCTGCCAGCTCTGTGCGCTGCTCTTCCAAGTGGGCGTCAAAGCCGCCACCGACATTGCACCCAAAAGATTGGAGGACGTTGCCAACCGCATTGGGGTCGCATTCGCTCGCACTCGCACACGACGCGAGCAAGAGACCACTCGCAAAGAGGAGCGCAAGTGTATGGCCATTTGGCGTGGGCCGGCTTTCGGTGGAGGTCATGGACACACCTATTCTTCCGTTTTGGCTGTGCTTACAGCTTGTTGCGTCAAATCTGGGATCGATCAGGCAAGCGCCTCAGCCGAATCGATATCACTCGTCAAATCGGATAGCTGTTGGTTCAGCCGCTCGCGCTCTACTGCGAGTTCTTCACGCAGACCTTCCAGTTTGTCCTTTTTATAGCTGGAGCCCTGAGAGCTGAGTTCTCTATCCAACGCGTAGATCTGGTCGCTAAGCGCATCACGCGCGTTCGATAGCTTACCTTGATCGTGGCGCGCATCTTCAAGGCGGTCTCGGTAGTCCTCCTGGCTTATTTGGCCTTTGGAATACTGATCCTTCAAGTCGGCAAGACCGGCCTTATGGGCTGCAACCACCGTTTCGGCGGCTTGGCGTGCGCGCCTGGCATCGGCAAGATGAGCCTCTGCTGATTCTGTCATCGCATCGAGGCGGTCGGAGTTATTTGCATATTCCTGCTGCTGCGTGCCGACAATAGAACCCCCTAGCGCCCCCACCGCAGCACCGGCACCTGCGCCGATAACAACTGAACCGGCATCGCAGTCGATAAGGATACAAGTGACAGCGGCACCAAGAATTGCACCTATGGCAGCACCTTGGAGGACATATTCCCCGGAATACTCGTCGGAATAGCCATAAAGTTCCTCTTGTGCCGCACTGGTCTCATCAGGTTCGTCATAGGCGCTATTGTTGCCGGAACTCGCACAGGCCGCTAGCGCCATAAGTGGTGCAGCGATAAGGAAACCCTTTAGTGTTTTCAACATTTTACCGTCTCCCAATCAGCAAACTTATCGCCGCGCATACATTGATAGATTGCCATTTTTGTGGTTTTTTCAAGGTTATCACGGTGCTCTCAACTCGTCCATAAAACCGGCTGATACGCCTCTTCAAAGATCTGCGACTAGAAGAGCATCCATAATGGTCTGCGTATCCTCGCCCCCCTCAATTTGGTAGGCCGTAACCTGTTGGACGAATAGGGCAGCCATTCGTGTCAGCTTCTCCCCTCCTAACCGCTCAATCCCTGGGGTGATCGCGGCCAGCTGGCTTGTGAGCTGGTCGGGGGAGAAATCGTCGGCTGATTGGACGAGAAGGCCAAGGTAGATTTGCTGCGTTACCTCGCGTTTCAATTTGGCGCGATCAAGTGCTCCGCGAAAGGCGGCTAGCTCCTCTTCGGGGTCACCTTGCAACTCGCGAGCCTTTAGAAACCGCTGTTGGCGCTTTACAAGGTTTACGTTGTCGCGGTAGGTGCGGACCAAAAGCGCACCTGTGGTGATCGAGGTCCGGGCGCTGCGGGCCTCCACCTCGTTGCGGCGGGTGATTTCACTGCTAAACGCTGCTGCGATATCCTTAAGTTCGCGCTGCAGCAGGGGGCTTGCCATTTCTTGCGCTAGAGTTTCCAGTGCCGCCACGGGGTCGCCATTCTCAGGTGCCGTTCTTAATTGGCGAAGGGCTTTCCAATCTCGTTTGAGGTCTGTGATGCGGCTATGATCCGTGGTTGCGGGTGCCGAAATGACGAGCCTGAAGCCGGTCATGAGAAGGCGTGCAGCCTCCTTTTTACGGGCGTCGAAATAGTTATGCTCAACACGCAGGGAAGAGCGGACTTGATCGCGGCTGGTGAGGCAAGATCCCCCCTTGGCAAAAAAAGCACCGACTTGACCATGGGGTTGCCCGACCCGGTTCATACTATAGGGCTCGAGGATCATCTCCTCGACATTGCCCAGCATGTCGTGCAGGCCGAGCGGATTGGCCTTTAAGCGGCCAATCAGGCGTACGTCATTGTCGCAAGATCCAGGGCCTGCAAACCAGGCGTAGCTCGATAGGTCACTTTCCATGGGGAAAAGGCGCGCGCGCCGATCCGCCGGTGATACTTCAGACCCACCCCTAACGGCGTACTCCCACTCCGTTTCCGTTGGTAGCCTCAGATAAGCGGTTGCACCACCCTCGCGCGGCAGCGCGTCGGGGGCTTCCTGGTAAAGCCACTCGGTCAAGCGGCGCGAATACTCGATAGCCTCAAACCAGGAAACCTCTACGGCCGGTAGCTTCGCCCTTGTTCGTGGCTTCTTACATTCCCCTCCGAGGACGGCGTCCAATTGGCCACGCGTGACCTCATATTTTCCAATATAGTAGAACCGCTTTCCAGGATCGTTTGCCTCGCTAAAGGCCCCTGCAATGTGGGAAAAGCGGGTGTACTCGGAATAACCGAAGACTTCGTCCGATATGCCGAGCTGTACGCGTTCATCGGCCAACCAGTTCGCCTCAGAGGGTGTTTCAATGCGTCGGAAAGCCATC
>CAXMNO010000448.1:0-4843 GCA_964194655.1 uncultured Acidimicrobiia bacterium | reverse complement strand
TGCTGCTGATGTTTTCCTGGATGGGTTTTGTCGGCGTCGTCCGTGCCGAGTTCCTGAAAGTTCGCAATTATGACTACGTGCGCGCGGCACGCGGACTTGGGGTGAGCGATCCCGTCATCATGTTCCGCCATGTCTTGCCCAACGCGATGGTGGCAACCGTGACCTTCCTGCCTTTCACCCTAACTGGCTCCATCACCACCCTGACCGGCCTCGATTTTCTCGGCTTCGGACTCCCGCCGGGCTCCGCTTCACTGGGGGAGGTTTTGGCGCAAGGCAAGGCAAACCTACAAGCGCCCTGGTTAGGGCTAACGGGTTTCTTCTCACTCGCTGTTATGCTGAGCCTATTGGTCTTCGCTGGTGAAGCACTGCGAGATGCCTTTGATCCGCGCAAGCTCTTTGCTGGGAGCCCACCACCGGAGCCGAGGGATGAAGAGCCACGCGATGAACGGCCTGCCCGCGCAGCGGAGGTGCCAGCATGACAAATCCAGGCACCAGCAAACTGCTTGAAGTCCAAAACCTCGGGGTAACTTTTGCCATGGCCTCGGGCCCGCTTGAGGCCGTGAAAAATGTATCTTTCGATATTGAAAAGGGCGAAACGCTCGCACTGGTCGGGGAATCCGGGTCTGGCAAGTCGGTAAGCGCGTTATCAGTCCTGCAGCTTCTCCCCTATCCCGTTGCCCGTCATCCGGCCGGAAGTTCGGTCAAATTTTTGGGTCAGGAAATCATCGGCGCCGATAAGCGCACGCTACGAGAAATTCGCGGCGACCGCATTTCGATGATCTTCCAAGAGCCCATGACTTCGCTCAATCCTTTACACACGGTCGAAAAACAGATTAACGAAACCTTGATTCTGCATAAGGGCATGAACAATGGTGAAGCGCACGCGCGCACGCTGGAACTCTTGGATCTTGTCGGGATAAGGGATGCAGTCAAGCGGCTATCGGCCTATCCGCACGAACTTTCAGGCGGCCAGCGTCAACGCGTGATGATCGCCATGGCACTGGCCAATGATCCCGATCTTCTGATTGCGGACGAGCCGACGACGGCTCTCGACGTGACAATCCAGGCGCAAATCTTGAAGCTCTTAAAGGAGCTGCAAGAAAAACTCGGCATGGCCATGCTACTGATCACCCATGATTTGGGGATCGTGCGCAAAATGGCCGACCGTATTGCGGTGATGACCGGCGGTGAGATCGTCGAATATGCCTCACCGCGTCAAATCTTCGAAAACCCGCAGCACGCCTATACCCAGCGCCTGCTTGCGGCCGAGCCCAAAGGCGACCCCCTGGAGGCCCCGGCTAACGCGCCGATAGTGATGTCGGGCCAAGAGATCAAGGTGCATTTCCCCATTAAGAAGGGGCTTTTAAAGCGGACCGTCGACTATGTTCGTGCGGTCGATGGAATTTCAGTTGAGGTCCGCGAGGGACACACCGTCGGTGTTGTCGGCGAATCTGGATCGGGCAAGACGACGCTGGGCATGGCGCTTTTGCGGTTAACATCTTCTCAAGGCCCCATCACCTTCCGGGGCCAAGCCATTGATGCGCTCAAATCCAAGGATCTGCGCCCACTGCGGCGGGAGATGCAGGTTGTCTTTCAAGATCCCTATGGATCGCTGAGCCCTAGACTTTCCATCGCCCAAATCGTCGAGGAAGGCCTTAAAGTGCATGGCCTGGGCGGCAATTCGCGTGAGCGTGAAGATCTCATTATCGAGGCGCTGGAGGAAGTAGGACTAGATCCCACCTCACGCCACCGCTACCCCCATGAGTTTTCCGGCGGCCAACGCCAACGTGTGGCGATAGCGCGTGCGATGGTTCTAAAGCCGAAATTCCTGGTACTGGATGAACCTACCTCCGCGCTCGATATGTCGGTGCAAGCACAGATCGTGGATTTGCTGCGTGAACTGCAGGAACGCCACTCGCTTGCTTATCTCTTCATCAGCCATGATCTTAAGGTCGTGCGAGCCCTTGCCTCGGAGGTCATCGTGATGCGCGGCGGCAAGGTCGTGGAAGCCGGTCCTTCAAAGGCGATCTTCGACGACCCGCAAGATCCCTATACGCAAGCGCTGATGAAGGCGGCGTTTGATCTTGAAGCCGTTGAGAGCGGTGTTGTCGCGATGTGAGAATGGCCTGCCGCCAATCCTATATCGCTATTCAATGACCTCGAGCTTCTCGATTTCTTCAACTCTATAGCTCCACCAGCCGTTCAGGCAGTCCTCTAAACTTGGCTCGGCAATGCCATCGAGGAGGAAACGCGCCCTGATTCTGATTTCGACCCAGAAATCCGGCTGGCCTGAGGCTTCCACCATATCTTTTTGCAGCCAATCACAGGGGTGCAAACTCTGGTAGCGCCAAAATGTGGCGCCGATCGCAGCCACAATGCAAAGAATCAAAATCATCGAGAACCGTATCACCTAAGCTTTCCCTGTACTTTTATAGTTCGTTAGCTGGGAAGATTCTTTGATAAGTCAGCACCGCAGTCCCCGAACTCTCTTAAAAAAACCGCACCCTTTACCGTGCGTTGAAGGAGGACAGAGCGGCGGTCTGCCTCATCCCTTTTGCGGCGCAACAAGTCCAGCCCCGAAAGGCGGTCGATTGCCCTTGTCACCGCCGGTTTCGAGATCCCAAGCGACGACGAAAGCCCGCGCACTGTGTGGGGCGCTTGGGTCAAGTAAACGCTCAGCATGATAGCAAACTGCCGCGCCGTTAAATCCGGCATATCACGCTTCAAGGTCTCGACCGTGACCTGATGCCATAAATCCAGCACCTGATGGTGCTTAAGCATTCACGCACTCCGTTTTCATTCTGAAGGCGGAATAATCTAGGTGCAGAGGCTAGGTTTTGCAATGCCCGCGAATAAGTGCGTAGGCCGCACGCAGGCCCATGGCTTCGCCACCTTGCGGGCGTCCCGGCCTAGCAGTCGCGTTCCAGGCCATAAGATCGACGTGCGCCCAGGGAATATCCGGCCCAACGAAGTCCTGCAGAAACAAGGCCGCTGTGATTGCACCTGCAAGCCCCCCGCTGGAGGTCGAACTGATGTCCGCGACCTTACTATCAAGCAGTGAGCGGTAAGGCGCATGGAGTGGCATGCGCCACAGCGGATCGCCCTCGTCTTCACCCGCCTTTAAGAAACGGGTTGCGAGTTTCTCATCGTTTACGAAAAGTGCGGGGAGTTCCGCGCCAAGCGCGACCCGTGCGGCTCCTGTCAATGTCGCGAAGTCGAGCAAAAGATCTGGCTCGTCACGTGAAGCCTCGCTTAAGGCATCGGCGAGAACAAGCCTACCCTCCGCATCGGTATTCCCAACCTCAACCGTTAAGCCCTTGCGCGATGGCAAAACATCCATGGGCCGGTAGGCATTTCCCGCAACCGCATTTTCGACCGCAGGAATCAAAACACGCAATCTCAGTGGCAGGTCCGTTGCCATAATGGCCTGCGCCAATCCCAAGACATGGGCCGCACCCCCCATGTCCTTTTTCATGAGAAGCATGCCCGATGCGGGCTTCAAATCGAGGCCGCCTGAATCGAAGCAAACGCCCTTTCCAACCAGCGTGATCCTTGGCCCCTTAGCGCCCCAGCGCATGTCGATAAGTCGGGGCGCATCGCTACTTGCCCGGCCGACGGCATGGATCAAGGGATAATTTTTCTGCAAAAGCGCATCGCCCGTCGTCACCGTGACCTTTGCGCCAAAACGGCGTGCGACCCGCCGCGCTTCGCCCGCAAGCGCACTCGGCCCCATGTCATTGGCCGGCGTGTTGATGAGGTCACGCACCAGATGGATGGCATCCGCCAGACCCTCTGCCAGAGTAGGATCGGCGTTTTTTGGTCTAACGAGGCTTCGTGTTGGTTCGTCTTTGTCTTTCCCCGACTGCTTTTCCTTGTAACGATCAAACTTATAGCCGCCGATCAGCCATCCAAGGGCCGCGGCATCGGCTGCGTCCTTTTTAAGGACCGGCGCGATCGCGTAGGCCCCAGGCGGCAAGCGACCGGCAAGAGCCGCATAGCCCCAAAGAGTCTTTCGCAGATCATGGCCGAAGACGACACGCCTCACCTCCCCATCCCCGCTGGGCAAAAGCAAAACTTCGCCGGCGCGGGCCTCAAAGCGGTTTACTTCTATCCACCCTTTTGTCGCACCATCTTGACTGGCAAGCCATTTGGGGAAATCTTCGGATGTTAAGGGGATGAGGGCCGCGACTTTTTTTGGCGCGCGCTTTAGGAGTGTCGTCTTCATACCACCGTCTCTTCGGCAATTTTTGTTGGGGCTTCAAGAGAAGACGGAGCATCTTCCCTAAAGAGGGTGAAGGCAAGTGCCTGTGAGATTCAAGGAAGCGCGAAAAGCCTTTAGCCGAGGCGTGGCGGATTGATCAAAGCAAGCCCATGTTCGTGATAATAGCGTTGGGCGCCTGGATGGAGAGGTGTCTCCGCGGTTCCCGTCAAGGCGGCTTGGGTATCCACTTCCTCCCCTTGGTTATGGCCCTGGCCGATAAGGTCTTGAATGCGTGGGTCCCAGAACGCCTCGGTCATTTTATAAACGAGGTCTTCTGGCAGCTCGACAGAGGCCAGCCACATCGCCCTTACAGACAGTGTTCTAATAAAGGGGACATTGAAATAGGTGCCCGCTGCGATCGAGGCATTCGTAAGGAAGGGGTTTTCCGCCCGTAACTCATCCGCCCCCTCACCCGTAATGGGTAGAAGTGTAATCAGGTAGTTTTCCGCGAGTTGGCGTATCGCGTTTGCCGGTGTGCCCGAGACCAGGAAAAAGCCGTCTATTTCACCAGCGGCCAGGTTGTCTGCAGCCTCTCCAGGGGCTAATTCGAGGAGATCTAGATCCTCAAGCCCCACACCGTGA
>CAXMNO010000447.1:0-10725 GCA_964194655.1 uncultured Acidimicrobiia bacterium | reverse complement strand
CTAACTGGCAGGCTCGTAAAGCACGGATCAAAAAGCGCCTGAAAGACATGGCGGCTGAACTGATAAAGATTGCCGCCGCCCGGGAAATGCAAGATGGGGAAAAATTGTTACCGCCTGAAGGCCTTTATGAGGAATTCGCCGCGCGCTTTCCCTATCCGGAAACGGAAGACCAGCTCCGCGCCATTGAAGACACGTTGGAAGATCTCTCCTCCGGGCGTTCGATGGATCGCCTTGTTTGCGGCGATGTTGGTTTTGGTAAGACCGAAATTGCTTTGAGAGCGGCCTTTGTTGCAGCTATGGCTGGCTATCAAGTTGCGGTCGTGGTCCCGACTACTTTGCTCGCACGCCAGCATTTCCGAACTTTTAAAGAAAGGTTTCAGGGCCTCCCGATCGAAGTGCGCCAACTTTCCCGTTTGGTCGCTGCACGCGATCAAGCTTTGACCCGGGCAGAATTGGCTGAAGGCAAAGTTGATATCTTAATCGGGACCCATGCGATCTTGAGCAAGCAGGTCAAATTCCGCGACCTTGGCCTCCTAATCGTCGACGAAGAACAGCATTTTGGCGTAAAGCAAAAAGAGCGTCTAAAGGCGCTTCGCGAAGACGTGCATGTCCTAACTTTGACGGCGACACCGATACCGCGAACCCTGCAGATGGCGATGTCGGGTGTGAAGGAAATGAGCCTCATTGCGACACCGCCTATTGACCGTCTGGCAGTGCGCACCTTTGTGCTCCCCTATGATCCCGTGATCGTGCGAGAAGCAATTTTGCGCGAACATTTTCGCGGTGGTCAGGTTTTTTACGTTTGCCCACGCGTGCAAGACTTGGCTGATGTGAGTGAGCGGCTTTCCAAGCTGGTGCCGGAGGTGAAGGTCGCTATTGCCCACGGCCAGCTCTCGGCGGGGGAGTTGGAATCGGTTATGACTGCCTTTTATGATCGGCAGTTTGACGTATTGCTTTCAACCAATATTGTCGAATCCGGGCTCGATATTCCAACGGCCAACACGTTGATCATTCATCGGGCCGATATGTTTGGGCTCTCTCAGCTTTATCAACTACGTGGCCGCATTGGTAGAGCAAAGCTGCGCGGGTATTCGTATTTTACGTTGCCGCCAGGCCGCATTATGACGGCGGCAGCGGAAAAGCGGCTACACATTATGCAAACCCTCGACGGCCTGGGGGCAGGCTTTCAACTGGCCAGCCACGACTTGGATATTCGCGGCGCCGGCAATCTTCTGGGCGAGGAGCAGTCAGGTCACATTCGCGAAGTGGGAATCGAACTTTATCAACAAATGCTGGAAGAGGCTGTTGCAACAGCGCGCGGTGGCACGAAGGCTGAAGGCGAAGGCGAAGACGGGTCGTTCACGCCGCAAATATCGCTTGGGACATCTGTTTTTATTCCGGAAAACTACGTTCGCGATTTGAATGTGCGCCTCGGCCTCTACCGTCGCCTTTCGACCCTTATCGATCGCCAGGAATTGGAAGCGTTCGCCGCCGAGTTGATCGACCGCTTCGGTCCAATTCCAGAAGAAGTCGAAAACCTGCTCGAGATCATGACGATCAAGCAGCTTTGCCGTGATGCTGGTGTTTCGAAACTGGATGCTGGGCCGAAAGGAGTCGTTGTCAGCTTTCATAACGACAACTTCGCGAATCCAGAAGCCCTTGTGCGCTTTATTCAAAGCCAAGGGGGAAAACTGCAGGTCAGGCCCGATCAAAAGCTTGTTTTACGAAAAGGCTGGGATAAGCCGATTGAACGTGCCCGCGGTGCCCGCCAGCTTTTAAGCAAACTGGCAGGCTTAGCTGCGGCTTGATCGTGGCTATATCGCCGGATTAAGGCTGGTCTTAATTTTCCTCCGCCGGCTGCGGAGCTTCTGAATCCTGATCGGCGCGCACGACATCGAACATTTGCCAAAAGACCTCAACCGGTTGAGCGCCGGAGAGGACATGGTGGCCGTCGAAGACAAAACAGGGAACACCTTGGATACCCATGCGCCGGGCAATATTATCTTCGGAGCGGATCTCTTCCAGAAATTCATCGCCTGCTAGAAAGTCTGAAACTTCTGCCTCATCCAAGCCAGCAGCGCTACCAATTTCCTTTAAGACGGCGTGATGGCCGATGTCGCGACCATTGAAGAAATAGGCCTCGAACAGGGCTTCAACAACTTCCTCAGAACGACCCTTCACCGTGGCAAAACGAATAAGCCTGTGCGAATCCACCGTATTAGGGGTGCGCTGGATTGCCGCAAAATCGAAGGGAATTTCCTCTTCATCACCGACCTGCTTGATGCGTCCGTAGAGGGTGGCTGCATTCTGCTCTCCGCCAAACTTTTCCGTTAGATAGGTTTGGCGATCCATACCTTCGCCGGGCATTTCGGGGTTTAGCTGAAAGGAGCGCCAAGTGATCTGGAGATCAGTTTGCGGTCTGGCTGCGAGCGCTTGTTCGAGCCGGCGCTTTCCAATGAGGCACCAAGGGCAGACGGTATCTGAGAAGACATCAATTTGCATAAGCTCATCCTCAATAACTTAGCGCGAAACTTCCTCACTACTGGCTATGCAGCTAGAGCGCTTTCAGCAAAAGTGTGTGCGGTTTTGCGCCCGGAAAGCGCGTGACAACAATGACTTAGAGCACGTTTGATGATTCGGAAGTCATTAAACGGGCTCTAGGCAAAATTTGCGCCTTTAATTCTCTTCTATATCTTGACTCCTTCGCCAAGACTTTCAAGCTAATGCTGGCCTTTAGCAATTTAGCATGGCGGAGGATTACTGCTTTGTATAATCAGTGTTTGGAGAAGAACAAGGCAAACCACACGCCTTTAACGCCGCTTTCCTTTCTGCGCCGCTCGGCGGCGGTCTATCCGGATAAAATCGCGGTCATCGATGGCGCGCGGCGCTTTACCTATAGGGAATTTGAGGAGCGTGCGGGCCGTCTTGCTTCGGCACTGAAGGGCCGGGGGTTTGAGCGCGGTGACTGTGTGGCGGTCATGGGCGCCAATACCGCAGAAACGCTGGAAGCACATTACGGCATTCCCATGATGGGGGGCGTTTTGAATGCGCTGAACACGCGCCTTGATGCGGCGGGGATCGCATTCATCTTGCGCCATGGGGAAGCGAAGGCGATTTTGAGCGATCGTGCCTACTCAGCGATATTGAAAGAGGCGCTTGAGCTGCTCAGCCGCGAAATTCTCGTCATCGATATCGATCATCCCGAGGCTGAAGGCGGGGAGCTCATCGGCGATACTAGCTACGAAGATTTTTTGGCGGAAGGTGCGGCTGATTTTGAATGTGAAGACCCGTTAGAAGAATGGCAGGCAATATCGCTGCTTTATACGTCAGGCACCACGGGCAATCCGAAAGGCGTCGTCTACAGCCATCGCGGCGCCTTTCTTAATGCCTTCGGCAATGCCATCACTTTCGCGCTTCGGCCGGAAAGCGTCTATCTTTGGACCCTGCCGATGTTCCACTGTAATGGCTGGACCTATACCTGGGCTGTAACGGCGGCTGGAGGAACGCACCTTTGTCTGCGAAAGGTCGATCCGGCGGCCATTTATCCGATGATCAAAGATCACAATGTGACCCATTTCTGCGGCGCGCCTATCGTTCTCAATATCCTGGCGAACGCGCCGGATGAGGTGAAAGTCTCTTTCCCACAGACTGTTAACTGTGCAACCGGAGGTGCCCCACCACCAAGTGCAGTGATCGAGGCAATGGAAAAGAACGGCTTTAGCATTACCCACCTCTATGGCCTGACTGAGAGTTATGGTCCAGCTAGCTACTGCGCCTGGCAGGAGGAATGGGACCACTATGACAGCGTGGACAAAGCGAAGGTCATGTCACGCCAGGGTGTTGGCTATCTTACGTTGGAAGACGCACGTGTTCTCGATCCTGAGAGTTTGGAGGAAGTGCCGCGCGACGGCCAAACACTTGGTGAAATCATGCTGCGCGGTAATACGGTCATGAAAGGCTATTTGAAAAACACCACCGCTTCTAAAGAAGCCTTTCGGGGAGGCTGGTTTCACAGCGGCGACTTGGCTGTCAGACATCCAGATGGCTATATAGAAATCAAAGATCGCTCGAAAGACGTGATCATCTCAGGTGGTGAGAACATTTCCAGTGTAGAGGTTGAAGAAGCTCTTTACCGCCACCCAAGCGTGATGGAAGCGGCTGTCGTTGCAAAACCGGATCCCAAATGGGGTGAAACACCTTGCGCGTTCATCGCTCTCAAAGACGCGGCGGAGGTGAGTGAACAGGAAATCTTAGAACACTGCCGCCAACACCTGGCGCCCTTCAAAATTCCGAAAATGGTCGTCTTTGGTGCGCTGCCTAAGACCGCGACGGGCAAAATTCAGAAATATATCTTGCGTGAGAAAATGATGACTTCTTGAGTCAAAGCGAGCCGCTAGCGTAATCTCTGAGCCCAAGGGGGAACCTAATATGACGACGCCAGCGCAATTATTTGATATTACCGGTAAAGTTGCCATTGTGACGGGCGCATCCAGTGGTCTTGGCTGGCGCTTCGCAATGGTGCTCGCACGGGCAGGCGCAAAGGTTGCCTTGGCAGCAAGGCGCCTTGATAGACTAGGGGAACTTGCGCGCCAAATAGAGGCATTGGATGGCCGCGCAATTCCGATCATTTTGGATGTAACCTCGCCCGAATCGATCGCCGCATGCCTTGAGACAGCGGAAACGGAATTGGGGCCAATCTCGATCTTGGTAAACAACGCAGGCGTTGTGGAAGAGACTGAGACCTTAAAGTTGGCGCCTGAAGAGTGGGACCGGGTTGTTTCTACCAACCTTTCCGGTGTTTGGCATGTAGCCCAGCAAGGCGCACGCCATATGGCAGAGTTGGGGCATGGTGGAACGATCATCAATATTGCTTCTGTTTTAGGTTTGGCTGGCAGACAGAACATTCCAGCTTACTGTGCTACCAAAGGCGCGGTGCTCAATTTGACCAAGGCACTGGCTCTTGATCTCGCCCGCCACAACATCCGCGTAAACGCTATTGCGCCCGGCTTTGTCGAAACGGAACTGAACCGTGATTTTCTACGCTCCGAGCAGGGGGCGGCACTCATTCGTGAAATTCCTCAGCGACGTTTGGGTGAGCCTGAGGATTTGGATGGCGCTTTGCTGCTGCTAGCCTCTGACGCCTCGCGCTTTATGACCGGTTCAACCCTCGTCGTCGATGGTGGGCATTCGGCGGGGCTATGAGCGATTATCTCTCCAGTACGGAAGAACAAAAACTTCGTGATTATCTTGTTCACCGCAGTGGTGCGAAGAGGGTCGATATCATTGAGGTCCACCGCCTGGATGGTGGTGCTATTCAAGAAAACCTCTCGCTTGATCTGAATTTTGATGCTGGACCTATGCGCGGTCGCCAGAGTTTCGTGCTCCGGCGTGATGCCGCGACAAAGGTGCTTGCCTCAAGGTCTCGCGAGCAGGAATTCAATTTGCTGAAAGCAGCATGGGATGCCGGTGTAAAAGTCCCCGAGCCGCTATGGCTCGGCGTTGCCGATGAGGTCTTCGCACGGCCATTTTACATTATGCGAAAGATTTCTGGGGAGGCGAGGGGCCATATCCTCACCAAACCTGGCGCAATTGATGATCCGAATGCCTTGGCAAGGGATCTCGGCATCCAGCTCGCACGTATTCATAAAATTCCTGCCAAGGAATTGGCCGGACTTTCATTCTTGGGTGAGCCACCGGAAGATCCGATAATCTGCGATATCGCAGCTTACCGCGCCTATCTGGATAGCTGCCCATTGGCATATCCGGCTTTCGAATGGGGTTTGCGCTGGTGCGAACTTCACGCGCCCCAGGCTCCAAGTTCGGGGGCTCCAAGTGCGCCGGTATTGCTCCATCGCGATTTTCGCACGGGCAACTACATGGTGGAAGATGGCCGCTTGGTGGGGATACTCGACTGGGAATTCGCCTCTTGGGGCGATCCGATGAGTGATTTGGGATGGTTCTGCGCAGCTTGTTGGCGCTTTAACGGGCGGGAGCGTGAAGCAGGAGGCATTGCAAGCCGCGAGGCCTTCTATGAAGGCTATGAATTGGAAAGCGGGACATCAGTGGACCATGAAAATGTGCTGATTTGGGAAGTCATGGCCCATTTGCGCTGGGCCATTATAGCCCTGCAGCAAGGCGCACGTTTTAGCGAGGGTCACGAGCTATCGCTTGATTTGGCCCTTACGGGACGCATCCGGCCCGATGAGCTGTCTTATGCGGTACTTCAGATGACGCGGCCTGATAGATGGTCGACTAGCGCCGCCGAGAGGCCGGGATCATGACACAATCGGACGCCTTATCGCTGATCAATCTGGTACGCGAACGCTTGGGCCGCGCAAAAGACGCGACCTCAAGCCTTAATCGATATGAAATTCTTCTGGCAAGCGCCGCGCTCGATATTTCTCTGCGGGAACTTTCTGCGGGAGATGAAGCGAGAGCAGGTATGACCGAGGCTCTTGCACGGCTATCACCGGATGCTCATCAAAGTCCGCAAGCTGTCCTTGTGAACATTTCTCAGAAGATACGTAAAGGGCAGTTGGACGGTGACCCAGCAATATTCGAAGCATTGTTCGAAGTGGCAAAGATCAATTTGGGCCTTAGCAATCCCAAGTTTCTAGAAATTGAGACTGACTAAAAAAAAGCCCCGCCGGGTAGGCGGGGCTATAGAGGCTACTTAACAGGGATAGGGGAAAAAAAGAGGACTAATCCTAACTTCGTAACGCTTGCGAGAGGCTTTCCAGGGAACATTTCCCATCTCTCATAATTTACAATATAGTCACTCTACAGACCTTCCGATGTGACCGGCGTCACACTGGTGTCACTTTGCCAATCGCCTAGCATAATTTGGAACCACTCAAATCGCGAATTTGTCGTGGTGAGCAAATTGTGAGACTTCAATAGGACAGTTCCTTATGGGGCCAATTGATAAAGCCCCTCACTTGATGTGACGCTCTGTGGTTGCGCGGAAATTTGCCGCAAGACCTGGCCGGGTTTTTGACTTTTGACTTAAACTCTATTCTGGTGAGGAGACTAGAAATGGGACATCGTTATGTAGCGGATTTGATCACCGGCAGGGTTTTTTCACTTCCAGGCACCGCGACCGCATTGGATGCGGCCCGCCTTATGGCGGAAATGAATATTGGCGCAATTCTTATTGTCGAAGAAGCACGTCTCAAGGGTATTTTTACTGAACGCGATGCGGTTCGTAGAATTATGTCTGAAGGGCGCGATCCTGGTATCACGCCGCTTTCTGGTGTCATGACAGGCAATCCGACAGTCGCCACACCGCAGGTTTCCGCTGTAGAGGCTCTACGCACGATGCGTGAAGGTGGCTTTCGTCACTTGCCGGTTGTAGAGCATGGGGACGTTTGCGGGATCATCTCAATCCGCGATTTTGTCGGTGCCGAATTTCGAGAGGTCGACGATCAACTCCGATACGCTAGCCTATAGTGCGCGACCCGCAGGTTGAATTCGGCTTTTGTTGCTAATTTGTTAGCCGACGAGGACGTTAGAGCGCTTTTAATGATCCCTCGATCATGAAAATCGCTCTAAGCTCTTATTATTACGCACTTTCCGGGCGCAAAACCGCACACACTTTTGCTGAAAATGCTCTAGCTTGGAAGTTAGCGGGAAATCTGCCCGCCTTCCCAGGAGCTTAGGGTTTCTTGGAGATAGTGGGAGACAAAATTCAATGCTTCGCCGGAGAAGTCGAACTGAAGTCCGATGCGCTTCCCCGAATGCCAACGGACGTTTGCTCTAAATGTTTCGGGGCTGGCTGGGTCTTCAAAGAAAACCTCACGAACGCCCCGTGGCACCTTAGGGCAAATAATTAACGCGCCGCTTAAGGATAGATCTATAATTTGACAGTTAAATTTTTCCCCACCTGCCTTGAGGATAAGAAAAAAATTATGCTCGGCGGCATAACGCGGGAATTCGCGGCGATTAGACCTATCCTGTTTGGCTTCGCCCATAATCCAGTCGTCGTAAAAAGTTCGAACCATCGCGCACCTCAATTGTCGAAACAATTGCCGTAACACCCATTAACTATAAAACATACTGTAATTCATTCGGTTTAACGAATTATTATCAGAAGTTAATTTTTCGAACAATTTAGGGCAAATTTTTCAAATTTTGTTATTTGGACCGAGCCGCACTCTGAATGGGTAATTAGTTATCGATAATATGGCATCTTTTAATCCCATAATATGGGAAAAGATACCATTTTGGTCTCAAGTAGTAGAAAACCGTCCACATTAGAACTGAAGATGGCGCCTTTGGGACAGTAGTGACGCGCCACTGGTATCAAATTCCGCGCTTCCGCGATCGGTGGTGTCACGCCCACAAGTCGTTGAGGAAGAGCCGGAGTTGGTGCGGTCCGGCTCAAAGACGTGGAGATGCATTCTTGATTGGGAGGGGCAAAATGACCGGCCAAAATCCTGTGTTCATTCCAGGACCGACGAATATACCTGAGCGGCTTCGCCGTGCGTGCAATGTCCCGATGGAAGACCAGCGCGCGCCGGACTTTCCGTCTTTTACCCTGCCGCTCTTCCAGGATCTGAAGAAGATCTTTCGTACCGAATCTGGGCAAGTTTTCCTCTTTCCAGGTAGCGGGACCGGGGGTTGGGAAGCGGCCATTACCAATACGCTCTCACCCGGCGATAAGGTTTTGGCTTCTCGCTTTGGTCATTTTTCCCACCTCTGGGTCGATCTTTGCCAACGCCATAAGCTGGATGTAGAGGTTATTGACGTGGAGTGGGGGAAGGGCGTTCCGGTTGAGGAATACGCCAAGGTCCTCGAAGCTGATAAGGCCCATGAAATTAAAGCCGTCTTGGCTTGTCACAATGAAACCGCCACTGGTGTAACCAGCGACATTGCGGCTGTACGCCGGGTTTTGGACGATGTCGGTCATCCGGCGATGCTCTACGTCGATGGCGTTTCCTCTATCGCCTCCATCGATTTTCGCATGGACGAGTGGGGCGTGGATCTAGCCGTTAGCGGCTCTCAAAAGGGCTTCATGCTGCCAACAGGACTAGCAATTGTCGCTGCAAGTCAGCGTGCATTAGAAGCCCGTCATCAAGCCCAATGCCCTCGGTGTTTCCTCGATTTCGAGGACATGATCCAGACGAATAAGGATGGATATTTCCCCTATACGCCTGCGATGAGCTTGATCCGCGGCTTGCGGGAATCGGTCGATATGCTGCTGGAAGAAGGCCTTGAAAATGTCTATGCGCGTCATCGCCGGATTGCGACGGGTGTGCGTAGAGCAGTTGACGCTTGGGGCCTTTCTCTCTGCGCCAAGGGGCCGGAATGGTATTCTGATACTGTCAGCGCTGTTTGCGTTCCCGAAGGCTTCAATGGGACTGAGGTCGTAAAATTAGCCTATCAGCGCTATGGCGTCTCCTTTGCTGTGGGCCTGAATAAGGTCGCGGGCAAGGTATTCCGCATTGGCCACCTCGGGTCTATGACGGATGTCATGGCTTTAAGCGGCATTGCAACTGCTGAAATGGCCATGAAGGACCTGGGAATTTCCATCGAACTTGGCTCTGGTGTCGCAGCGGCGCAAGAACACTACCGCCAGACAGCACGGCCGGTCGAACTCTCCAGTGGCGTGACCGCGACAGCATAATGGTATTTCCGGTTACATTGCAGCCGGGAATTCTGGACCGGGGCCGCTGGATCGATGATCCAGCGTGCCTCACTGGTATCCTCCGCGATCAGGGACGAAGATCATGGATATCCACGAGTATCAAGCAAAGGAATTGTTGGTAGGTTTCGGTGTGCCAATTCCGCGTGGCGGATTGGCCTATAGTCCAGAACAAGCAAGCTACCGCGCCCGTGAAATCGGGGGTGATGCTTGGGTAGTGAAGGCGCAAATTCACTCCGGTGCACGCGGTAAAGCCGGCGGCATTAAATTTTGCGGCAATACAAATGAAGTGTGGGATGCCGCATCTGACCTTTTAGGTAAGCGTCTGGTGACCCACCAAACCGGCCCGCAAGGAAAGGTCGTTTACCGGCTTTATGTCGAGGAAGCGACAAATATCGGGCGGGAGATTTATCTTGGCTTCGTTCTCGATCGTAAGACCGAAAGGGTCATGGTTGTCGCCTCTTCCGCCGGCGGTATGGAGATTGAGGAAATTGCCCAGCGCGAGCCGCAATCTATCGTCCGTGAATCGGTGGAACCTGCTGTTGGAATGCAGGAATTCCAGGCGCGTGAAATTGCGTTTGGCCTAGGCCTTGAAGGCGGAGAGATCAAGCAGGCTGTCAATCTTATTATGGGGTGCTATCGGGCCTTTCGTGAGCTTGATGCGACGATGGTGGAGATCAATCCGCTTGTTGTCACGAAAGAAGGCGGCCTTGTTGCCTTGGACGCCAAAATGTCATTTGACGATAATGCTCTTTTCAGGCGCCCAGCGATCTCAGAATTGAGAGATAAAAGCCAGGAAGACCCACGCGAAGCCTATGCAGCCGACCGTGGTCTAAGCTACGTGGGACTGGATGGCAACATCGGCTGCATCATCAATGGCGCGGGCCTTGCGATGGCGACCATGGATATGATCAAGCATGCTGGGGGAGAGCCCGCCAATTTCCTCGATATAGGCGGCGGCGCTACACCTGACCGGGTGACCAAGGCCTTCAACGCAGTGCTTTTGGATGAAGGCGTCGAGGCGATCCTTGTCAATATCTTCGCTGGTATCAATCGTTGCGACTGGGTTGCGGAGGGCGTGG
>CAXMNO010000446.1:0-8906 GCA_964194655.1 uncultured Acidimicrobiia bacterium | reverse complement strand
AATGTGGTTTTTATCTTGAGCATCGGGCCTTTTGTCGCCGCCATCCTTGGCTGGCTCATCTTAGGCGAGCGCGTGGCCCGCTTCACCTGGCTTGCCATGCTATTAGCCGTGCTCGGTGTCGCCTTGATGGTTGCCAGCGGTATGGAAGAAGGCGGACTGCTCGGCATCGGCATTGCCCTTCTCGCCCCCATCTCTTTTGCCATCATGATCGTTGCTATACGCAAACGCACCGACCGCGATATGACGCCAATGTTGCCGTTGGCGGGTTTGATCTCAATGGCGGTCGGCTTCGCCTTTTCAGATACACTCGTTATTTCGACAAGCGATCTGGCCTATGCCCTTTTCCTTGGCGTGGCCCAAATTGGTATCAGCTTTATCCTGATAACGCTGGGCTCGCGCCTTGTGCCTTCGGCGCAGGTCCCCTTGCTCGCTTTGAGCGAAACCGTGCTCGCACCCATTTGGGTTTGGATGGCGTTCAACGAACAACCTGCCAAATTCGCGCTTTTGGGAGGTCTCGTGGTGCTCGTTGCCGTAGTTGCAGAAGCCATCGCGGGAATTAGGCGTGAGGCAAATCGGGTCAAATCCTCTTAGTCCGATTCAAAATAAAGCTCCCCAAGTTACAATTTGAAGGCGCAGTGTGCCCAGAGTTTGCTACACTGATCCAAGATGATTCGGTGACGGCGTTTTTACCGGGCCTACCTTACATTGCAGGGGATAACGCGGAAAGGAACGATCGATGGGCTTGAAGGATTCTCGGGGCGTTTCGACTTCTTACAATAATTCCGAGGCGATCGAAGCCTTAGATCGCTGCCATGAAATGAGCCTGATTTTCGTTGGCGATCCGGTTGCTGAAATAACTGAAGTTCTTGAAGCTCATCCGGGTTTCGTCATGGGCCACTGCTTTAAAGCCGGCATGCTGACCCAAGCAATGGAAACGCGCATCTATAATGAAATGGTCGCCAGCGTGGCGGCGGCTGAGGCTCTCTTCGATCAAGCCAATGACCGTGAACGCGGCCATATTGCGGCCCTCAAGGCCTGGGTCGATGGCGATTTTTTCGCTGCTATACAGCATTGGGAGGAGGTGCTCGTCTTCCACCCCTTCGACCTGCTAGCGCTTCAACTCGCGCATCTGACCGATGTTCTTTTGGGCGATGTGGTTGGCCAGAGAGATTGCGTCGCTAGAGTCTTTCCCATGTGGGATGAATCCATCCCCGGCTATGAGCATGTCCTTGGATTTTATGCCTTTGGCCTAGAAGAAAATCGTGATTTTTCCCATGCGGAGGAACTCGGGCGCCGTGCGATCGCCATGCAACCAAATCATCCCTATGCCTTTCATGCCGTCGCCCATGTGATGGAGATGAAGGGACGTCAATCCGGCGGTATCGCCTTCATGAACTACCATCAGGACACCTGGGCGGTAAGTAATTTCAAAAATCACCTTTGGTGGCATCTTGCACTTTTCCACCTGGATCTTGGCCAAGAGCAAAAGGTCCTGGAGATCTATGACAATAACCTGCGTAGTTCCAAGGTGAGCGGCGATAAGTATGAGGAGCTCGATTCAGCAGCGCTTCTCTGGCGCTTGAAGATCCTTGATATCGATGTCGGGGACCGCTGGAAGAACCTCGCGGACAAGTGGGAAGCGAGTGCCGAGGACACGCTTTATGCCTTCAACGACGTCCATGCCATGATGTCTTTCGTTGCCGACCACCGCAAAGAGGCGGCAGAAAAGCTCCTAAACGCGAATGAGCGCTATTTAGGTCATGCAAGCGATGCCAACGTCGCCATGAGCCGGACCATCGGTATGCCGTTTGCGCGTGCCCAGCAACACTTTGCCGAAGGCCGCTACGGTGCGTGTGTCGATGAACTGTTGCCAGTACGATACCGCACCTACCGCCTAGGTGGGTCATTCGCACAGCGTGATGTCATCGGCTGGACGCTTTTGGAAGCGGCCTTGCGCGCGAGGCGCTACGAACTCGCGCTGGCACTAGCCAATGAGCGCGTGGCCTTAAAACCCACAAGTCCACAAAACTGGAAACTCGTCGCACGCGCCTATAAAGGCTTAGGCGATCGCGCCCGCTCAGACCAGGCGCAATCACGCGCACAATCTTTGATGGCAGCCTAAGTTACAAAACCTCAAAGTCATTACATATTCGAACTTTTAAATTGATCGAATTCAATGCTAGGCTTCCAGGCAGTGGGTTAGATCTGTGCTTGCCAAGAAATAACAATTAGAGCGAGCAGCCATGGCAGAAGAGACGACCGGCGGCCAGCAAGGCCGCAAAGGCCGGGAATTGGCAACCTTTCTGTTCTTAACAATATTTTTCGCCCCTATCCTATCAGTCGCCATTGTTGGCGCTTACGGCTTTTCTATCTGGATGTATCAGCTCATCGCCGGTCCGCCCGGTTCTTGATGGTTTGGGCTCTTGATCGTCGATAGGGAGGCTAGGCGTTGGCCATGGGAACTGTAGATCATGGGCGTCGCGGCTTCTTGACCGGAAAACCCGGCAAGAAAATGCGCGATTTACCCTTGCCCTGGCTGCGCGAAAGCGCCCTGGAAGAACTTTGCACGCGCTGCGGCGATTGTATCGAAGTCTGTCCGGAGGCGATTATCAAGCCAGGTGCCGGCGGCTATCCACATGTGACCTTTGCGCTGAGCGGCTGCACGTTCTGTGGCGAATGCGCACGCGCTTGCCCGGAGGACCTGTTCGATCTTTCTCTTGATCCGCCCTGGCAACTATCGCTTCACATCAGCGATCAGTGTCTCACCAAAATGCAGGTGATGTGCCAAAGCTGCCGGGATGCCTGCGAGGCCAGCGCCATTCTTTTCCGTCCGGAAATCGGCCGCGTTGCCAGCCCCGCCCTGGATGCCTCGCTCTGCACAGGTTGCGGGGCCTGCGTTTCAAGCTGTCCGGCGAATGCGATTTCCCTTGAAAGAGCCGAAGTTCAAGGAGCAGCCCCATGACCACGAGCAGTGAAGCTCATATCGCGAGCCTTCTTGTTCAGGCCCTCCCCGCAGCGCTCGAACAAATCGTTTCAGCAATCGAGGCGTTGGAGGGCGCGGAAGTCCATGCCCGCGACCCCATAGGTAAAATCCTTGTCACGCTGGAGACTGACAGCGAGGCAGGGATCCTCAGCAAGATGAGCCAGATCCAGGATATGGACAGCGTTATCAACGCAATGCTTGTTTATCACGAAGTCGATTTTCCCGATCAGCAAACCGAACACCCCGAAGAACAAAGGCAGGGTAAGCCATGAAACTCACACGCAGAGACGTAATCAAAGCCCAAGCCGTGGCGGCAGCCGCCGCTGCTGCAGGAATGGCCGTCCCCAGCCACGCCGCCAGCCTTGTCACCGAACGCAACAAGACGGAGCTTACCTGGTCCAAGGCGCCCTGCCGCTTTTGCGGAACGGGCTGCGGCGTCATGGTGGCAACCAAGAACGGCCAAGTCGTTGCGACCCACGGCGATGTAAAGGCCGAGGTCAACCGCGGTCTTAACTGCGTGAAGGGCTATTTTCTCTCCAAGATCATGTATGGCGGTGATCGCCTCATGACGCCGCTGTTGCGGATGAGGGATGGCAAATACCACAAGGACGGTGATTTCGCGCCGGTGAGCTGGGAGCAAGCCTTCGACGAGATGGAGCTTCAATTCAAGCGCGTCTTGAAGAAAAAAGGGCCCGAAGCGGTTGGCATGTTCGGTTCTGGACAGTGGACCGTTTGGGAGGGTTATGCGGCCTCCAAACTAATGAAAGCAGGCTTTCGTTCCAACAATATCGACCCCAACGCACGCCACTGCATGGCTTCCGCCGTTGCGGGCTTTATGCGCACGTTTGGCATCGATGAACCGATGGGCTGCTATGACGATTTCGAGGCAGCCGACGCCTTCGTGCTTTGGGGTTCCAACATGGCTGAAATGCACCCCATCTTATGGTCGCGTCTGACCGACCGGCGCCTTAGCGCGGGTCACGTCAAGGTGGCCGTGCTTTCCACATTCGAGCACCGCAGTTTCGACCTCGCCGACATTCCCATCGTTTTTGAGCCGCAGGCGGATCTCGCGATCCTCAATTATATCGCTAAACACATCATCGAAACCGGTCGCGTCAATGAGGATTTCGTTGGAAAGCATGTCAATTTCCATCTCGGCAATACCGACATCGGCTATGGCTTAAGACCCGAACACCCGCTGGAACAAAGTGCGGCAAACGCGGACAAGGCCGGTGGCTCGAGCCCAATTTCCTTCGCGGACTATGCGAAATTCGTCGCCGACTACGATTTGGACAGCGTCTCCAAATTATCGGGCGTGCCGAAGAATAGGCTGGAAGCTTTGGCCGAGCTCTATGCCGACCCGGACACCAAGGTCATGTCGCTTTGGACGATGGGGTTCAACCAGCACACGCGCGGTGTTTGGTGCAACAATCTCGTCTATAACATCCATCTTCTCACCGGGAAGATTTCCGAGCCGGGCAATAGTCCCTTCTCCTTGACGGGCCAGCCATCGGCCTGTGGCACGGCGCGTGAGGTTGGAACCTTCTCCCACCGCCTACCCGCCGATTTGGTCGTCACCAACGAGGAACACCGCGATTTCGCGGAGAAAATCTGGAAGCTGCCGAAAGGCACGATCCCCGGCAAGGTCGGCTACCACGCCGTTTTGCAAAACCGCATGCTGCGCGATGGCAAACTCAATGCCTATTGGATTCAGGTCAACAACAACATGCAGGCCGCAGCCAATTTGAACGAGGAAGGCTTTCCCGGCTACCGTAATCCGGAGAACTTTATCGTCGTTTCAGATGCCTATCCGACTGTCACGGCCCAGGCCGCCGACTTGATCCTGCCCACGGCCATGTGGGTCGAAAAGGAAGGCGCTTACGGCAATGCCGAACGCCGCACTCATTTCTGGCATCAGCTTGTCGATGCGCCGGGTGAATCGCGCTCGGACCTTTGGCAGTTGGTCGAATTCTCCAAACGCTTCACGACGGACGAGGTTTGGCCCGGAGAGTTGTTGGACGCTAACCCGGACTACAAAGGCAAGACCCTTTATGAGGTCCTCTATGCGAATGGTCAGATCGACAAGTTCCCGTTGGAAGAAACGAGCCCCGATTACGCCAACGACGAGGCCGAGGCGTTTGGATTTTACATTCAAAAGGGCCTTTTCGAAGAATACGCTGCCTTTGGACGGGGACACGGCCACGACCTGGCACCCTTCGAGCGCTATCACGAGGAACGCGGGCTGCGCTGGCCGGTAGTTGACGGCAAGGAAACCCGCTGGCGCTTCCGCGAAGGCTACGACCCCTATGTCGAAGCGGGCTCGGAGGTGCAGTTCTACGGCAAGCCCGACAACAAGGCGATAATCTTCGCACTACCTTACGAGCCGGCCCCCGAGTCACCAGACGAGGAATATGATTTCTGGCTTTCCACGGGCCGTGTACTGGAACACTGGCATTCCGGGTCCATGACCCAGAGAGTTCCGGAACTTCATTTGTCCTTTCCCGATGCCGTTTGTTTCATGCATCCCGACGATGCGACGGAAAAGGGCTTGCGGCGTGGCAGCAAGGTTCGGGTGAAATCCCGGCGAGGTGAAATCGTGACAAGGATCGAAACGCGCGGACGGAACAAGCCGCCACGCGGGCTCGTCTTCGTACCCTGGTTCGATGCGCGCCAGCTGATCAATAAGGTGACTCTGGATGCCACCGATCCGATCTCAAAACAGACCGATTTCAAAAAGTGCGCGGTCAAGATCGAAGCGGTTTGAGGAGGGGTTCCCATGAAGAAAATAGCGAAGAAAGCACTCACAAACGGCGCAATCGCTCTAGCGACGCTTTTCCTTTTCGTTGCCGGTACTGCGATTGCTCAAGATGTCGCAACGCTGCGCGGTGGCCCGATCGATGAGACGCTCGACCCGCCCTCAATGGCGCCGGTTTCGAACAAGGATCTGCGGCGTGTCCGCAACTACCCCGAACAGCCACCAACCATTCCCCATAAAATCGATGGCTACCAGGTCGATAAGAACGCCAACAAATGCTTGAGCTGCCATAGCCGCACGGCGGTTGAGCAATCCCAAGCGCCCATGGTCTCGGTCACGCATTTCATGGACCGCGAAGGCCAGTTTTTAGCTTCGGTCTCGCCACGGCGTTACTTCTGCACACAGTGCCATGTGGTGCAGCTCGAAGTGCCAGCAGCCGTCGAGAACACCTTCATCGATATAGATCAAGTCCTGCGCCTCGAATCCGGCGCGTCCAATCAATAACGAGGCAGCTTTCTATGATCGAAAAGCTCAAAAACTTCTGGCGCACCCTAACGCGCCCAAGCGTCCACTACAGCCTTGGTTTCCTGACCATCGGCGGATTTATCGCTGGCATCATTTTCTGGGGCGCCTTTAATACAGCGCTTGAAGTCTCCAACACCGAGGTCTTCTGCGTTAGCTGTCATGAAATGCGCGATAATGTCTTGGCGGCGCTGAAGACGACGATCCATTACAATAACCGTTCGGGCGTGCGTGCAACTTGCCCCGATTGCCACGTCCCCCATGACTGGACCGACAAGATCGCGCGGAAGATGGCTGCAAGTAAGGAGGTCTGGGGTATGATCTTCGGCACCATTTCCACGCGCGAGAAATTCCTGGAAAAGCGCCTGGAACTCGCCAGCCACGAGTGGGTCCGCTTCAAGGCCAATAACTCGCTAGAATGCCGCAACTGCCATGACACCGATTCCATGGACTTCACCCGCCAAAGCAAACGCGCCGTCGAACAGCACGAACGCTTCTTGATCACCGGCGAGAAGACCTGCATCGACTGCCACAAAGGCATCGCCCATCGATTGCCGAATATGGCGGGTTTAGAGGCACAGTAGACTAGTAAAGGGGCCTTATAGCCTAGCAACGTAATTTTTGGAGAGATAACCAACTTACTTTCCTGCACAGAAAGGCTTTGCATTTGCAGATGCCATATTATGGGGAAATCCGCGATCTATGTTTCTTTTAAAGATTGAATTTCGCAGTTGGAACTGAGGCTTATCGCCGCAAATTAACGGAATAAATTTATGGAGTCCCTTCAAACTCGCCTACACCGTCAGCTGGAACCAACTGCCTGGCCCGGAGATGGGGTCTCCGTGATAAACAAGCTTGTGCTGGCCCTTGTCTCTCTCAGTCTCTTGGTCGCTATTTTCGAGACAGAGCCTTACATAAGAACTGCCGCACCAGACACGTTACTAGCCTTAAAGGCTTTCTTCGCAGTCACTTTCACTTTCGAATATCTTATGCGCCTATGGGCTGCGGGTGCTATGCCGCAATACGCAGGTCTGCGTGGCAAATGGCGGTACTTTTGGACTCCGATAAGCGCCCTTGATTTCACTGCTGCCGCATTTCTTTGGCTCGAAATCCTGTCCCCGATCCATGGCACGCTTGGCGTCTTATTCCGCCTTGCTCGAATATTGAGAATTTTTTCACTCGTGCGTAATAGCAAATGGTCGCGCGCATTGCGCCTAATGGGAAGCGCGATTAAAGCGCGCTACATAGAGCTTATCCTCAGCCTTTGTTTAGCGGTTATCGCACTCGCGCTTTCTGCAACAGCGCTTTATCTTGTCGAAAAAGATATCCAACCAGACGCGTTTGGAAGTGTTCCTCGATCAATGTGGTGGGCCGTCGCGACATTGTCCACGGTCGGTTACGGGGATGTTTATCCCATTACAGCCTTGGGCAAGGTCATTGCCGGAATATCGGCCCTCACCGCCATCGCCATTGTAGGTATACCGGCAGGAATAATGGCTGCTGCCTTCAGTGATGCTTTTCAAAAATTCCGAAATCAGGACAGCGCAGCCCAAAAATAAGCTGAAACGGCTTTGACAGGTTAACAGTCGAACCGAAAGCGCTGGCTTACGGGCTAGCCTCCACTTCTACAACTTCGGAAAACAACCAGTCGCGGAAGACCTTAACCTTCGGCCGGCTCAGATGCTGCTCTGGATAGACGACGTAGTAGGCGAACTCGACCGGCAGGCTGATCTCGAACGGTTTGATCAGATGCCCTGACTTCAGATCGTCCTCGACCAAGGAGCTGCGCGCAAGGGCCACGCCCTCGCCTTGGATCGCGCCTTGGATTCCCATGTTCGAATAGGGGTAGGTTGGCCCGCGCGTGTGGTCGACGTTGTCGACGCCGGCGGCCTTCAGCCAGACTTGCCAGTCGTCCCTCTTACCATCGTGGAACAGCGTGTGGTGGCGGAGATCGTCCGGGCTCTTCAGAGGATGGCTGCCTTCGAGGAGCTTCGGGCTGCAAACCGGGTACAACTCTTCGGTCATAAGGCGCTCTGCCGCTAGTCCGGGGTAGTTTCCCTGACCATGGCGGACCGCGATATCAATCCCGTCCCGGGCAAAGTCGGCGATCAAGTCACCAGTCGACAGGCGAACGTCGATTTCGGGGTGCTGGGTCCGGAATCGGGCAAGGCGCGGTAACAGCCATTTGACGGCAAAGGAGTCCAATGTACTAACCGTCAGAACGCCACTTCGCTCACGGGCGTGCAACTGCCGGGTCGCTGCCACGAGACCATCCAGCAGATCACGCACAGCGAAGTAATAGAGCTGGCCAGCTTCGGTCAGCACGACCGTCCGATTCACCCGGCGGAACAACTGGACACCGAGATACTGCTCCAGACTTCGCACCTGACGGCTCACGGCACCATGTGTGACGTTCAGCTCGACCGCCGCCTTACTGAAACTAAGATAATTAGCCGCGGCATCAAAGGCCCTCAGCGCGAGGAGTGGCGGAAGGTCACGCGCCATCAAAAGACTCCACAAAAATGCGCTGACGAAATGGCACGCAGTTGTCCTGGCTCAACCTTGACAGCAAGGTGATCGATCCCACACGTACGGACCGGTTCGGGCGGCGTATTCCCGGCGGGCAGATAGCGCTGCTTCAGCTCT
>CAXMNO010000445.1:0-2589 GCA_964194655.1 uncultured Acidimicrobiia bacterium | reverse complement strand
CCGGAATGTCGTGGGCTTCTTCATCACTGAGGAATTCAATACCCTCGAAGCATTTGCCAAATACCCGGTCAAATTTGTCGAGGTTCTTTTCGTCTTTGACCAAGGCAGAACGGGACAGATAGTAGAAGTCGAGGATCTTGTAGTTGGCGACGCCCTTGTCCATGGCTTCCAGCAGCGTGAGGTATTCCCGCAATGACACAGGAACCTTTTCTGCTTTCAGTTCGTAGAAGAAATTCGTGAACATCTAAAATCCTGTGTGGCGCTTTTGGATGGGCTGGCGTGCTTAACGGTTCGTGTCGCGTCGCGACAGGAATGCCAGCCGTTCAAACAAGTGTACATCCTGCTCGTTCTTGAGCAAAGCACCATGGAGGGGCGGGATCAATTTGCTTGGGTCGCGTTCACGCAGAATTTCTTCCGGCATGTCTTCAGACATCAACAGCTTCAGCCAATCCAGCAACTCGGACGTCGAAGGCTTTTTCTTCAGGCCAGGGACGTCACGGATTTCATAGAAAATCTGCAATGCTTCACTCACCAGCTTCTTCTGGATGTCCGGGAAGTGAACATCGATGATCCGTTTCATCGTGTCCGGGTCCGGGAATGTGATGTAGTGGAAGAAGCAACGACGTAAAAAGGCGTCAGGCAGTTCTTTTTCGTTATTGGAGGTGATGATCACAACGGGCCGTTTGACCGCCTTCACCGTTTCCTTGGTTTCGTAGACAAAGAACTCCATCCGGTCGAGTTCTTGGAGAAGGTCGTTGGGAAACTCGATATCGGCCTTATCGATTTCATCGATCAAAAGGACGGGGCGCTTTTCAGCGGTAAAGGCTTCCCACATCTTGCCTGGCAAGATGTAGTTCGCGATATCCTTGACCCGCTCTTCCCCCAATTGGCCATCGCGCAGGCGGGCGACGGCGTCATATTCATAAAGGCCGTGCTGCGCCTTGGTCGTCGATTTGATCGACCATTCGATAAGCGGGGCGCCCAGGGCCTTTGCGATTTCGGCGGCCAGCACCGTTTTTCCAGTGCCGGGCTCGCCCTTAACCAGCAAGGGGCGTTCCAGTGTGATGGCGGCATTGACCCCGATCTTTAAATCATCGGTCGCGACATAATCCTTCGTACCTTCAAAACGCATAGAGGTAACGTCTCCCAAATGAGGGTTTTTTTAGCTGGGTGATTTTTCCCGTAGCAGAACGCCTGTCAAGCAGCCGATGTTGCCAGCGGCCTTAGAGAGTTCGCGAGTGCTCAAAGGATGGCACGCGATGCCAAGGCTTTCGAAAAAGCTCTGGGTTCGATGATTGCCCGCAACCATCAAGATTTTGCGCGGACCTAAGGTCACGAAGTTGAGGGCACGATTTTGCTCGGCCTCATCGCTATCGGGTAGAAAAGCCACCTGATAGCCGCGTTCGCGCAGTGCCTCGACCACCCTATGCGGCGTGCGGCGCGGCCAGCAAATGGCAAGATCTTTGTCTGCGATTCTGAGCATGCCCATCAAGTGCATCGTCCCGTAGGGCATATCGACACCAAGCGTTTTGCAGCCGATTTCCTCCAGCGTAGAGGTAATTTGCTCGATGGCGGCTTGATTGGTCCGCAGTCCCCGGCCAATCACAGCCGTCTCGGCATCGAGCCACATGAGGTCCGCCCCCTCGAAGGTCGCGGTGCCAGTTAGCGTTCTCAAAATGGGGACGCCCAAATCGGCAAGGCGGCGTGCAATCCATCGCTCTTCGCCCGCGCGAACGGTGGAAGCTGGCCGCGCCACAATCGCGCCTTCGGGCGTCATCACGAAAAGATCGGCACAAAACATCTGATTTGGGCTTGCCGGGCCTAAGGGGGCGACGTGGTGGACTTTGACGCCATGATCAGCGTAAGCAGCTGCGATTGCCGCATGTTCTTCTGCTGCGCGCTCAAGATCGATGGGCGCTAGCATCTGGACTGCGTCGTGATCTTCCAGCGATTTGGCAAGCTCGGCGCCGGGCTTGTGCAAGATCACCTCTTTAAGGGGCCGCCATTCGGAATCGATGCCACAGCTTGACCAGACCCTGCCGATTTCGTCACGATGCGTGGATGTGCGCGCCGACCAGCCATCGCCGCCGTAGGCAGCGGTATTAAATGTGCTTTGAGACCGATTGCTCTCGAAATTTCGCTTCGGGTCATCAGGGGACATGTCGCTGCCTCTTCTCATCTTCGAGCAGATAAGGATTAAATTATCCAATAAAAAGTGCCAGTCTAGGTCTTCGTGGGTTTTTGATAGTTCTCTCCCGTCCACTTAGCTGCAAGGGGAATTGCCATGAGGATCGCAGATGTCGTCATCACACCCCTGCGTCTCCCTTACCTGAAAACCTATCACTGGGCCCAGGGCACGCTGGAGGCGGCCGAGGTTTTGTTGGTGGAGGCCAAAGGCGAGGACGGCACCACAGGCATTGGCGAAATCATGGCCGATCAATCGGTTCCGGGGATCGAGATTTTTGCAAAAAAAGCGGTAGAATATTTGATTGGGCGAGACCTAACGGAAATGACGCGGCCTTTGGCTGAGGCCTATCAAGGGATTTTTCAGGCGCATGGCACGACAAGTGCGCCTCGTTTTGGTGCGCA
>CAXMNO010000444.1:0-2341 GCA_964194655.1 uncultured Acidimicrobiia bacterium | reverse complement strand
GGGTACAGGTCGCCGTCCACCAAAGGCCGCCGCCAAGCCAGCATCGCATCTGTTTGAAGCACCTGAGTCGACTCTGGATCTTGGCTATGTGAAATTGTTTGTTCAAGCCAATCGTCGCGATAGTGCTCTAACTCCGACTACCTATGAGCGCTAGGAAGAGCAAAATTGTGTATCTTCAAAAGGAACGGTTCACCGAGCTGAAAGGTCAGGTGGGACAACCAAAATGGGAAGCCGAAATCGCCCCCGTTTTTTAATGACCGAAAAGGAGCTGGCTGAGATGGAAAAGGCTCAGCGGGCGAAGGTGCTTAACATTGTTGGATGGGCAATTTTTTGCGTCTGCTTAGTGATAGGCGCGTTGTTGGGCCTTGGGGGAACCCTTTATGGTATTTTCGTCTCTTCCCATCCCGACGCCGCGGGATGGACGTCTTTTGCTACATTTTTGCTTATCAGCTGGATATTTGCTGTGTTTATAGGTTGGATCGGTTGGGCCATAAAACGGTCTCTTACGAAAACTGACCGCCACTAGCAGCATTCTTGTTCCGTGAAACTATCACGATAAAACTTGGCATCGCGGTGTGGCTCCGACCGTGATATGTCCGTTATGGGTCATAAGCAGACGTCCCACGCACAGCCTAACGACGTCCGAAGTTAGGGGTAAAGCGGACGTGTTGCTGGCAGCGCGATGATGTCCGCTAATAGCCAGAACGAGACATGTTCAACTTAGATCATCCAGTAATGCTTTGGCCTCCTTGAGGTCCGGCGTTGCGAAGCCCTCGGTGAACCATCCATAGAGGGGAGCGAGCATTTCTTGGGCTTTTTGACGTTCGCCTTGATCGGCCCAGAGTCGGGCAAGACTGTTCGCGGCGCGGAGTTCTCTGGTAGGGGAGGATTGATCGCGGGCAATGGCCAATGCCTTCTCATAGCAAGCCTCTCGAGTTTCGGCGCCATGCGACCCATCGCCACTCAATAGATCGCCTCTGCGGCGATGCAACTCACCCGTAAACAGTTGCTCGCCAACGCGATCAGACAAATCGATTGCGGCGTCGACATTCCTTAAGGCATCTCCCTTTCGACCCAGACTAAATTGAACCCTTGCTAGCATTTCGTATAAGGCCGGAAGCACCAACACACCTGCATTGATCTTCCACCATTTCAGATTCTGAAGCACCGTTTCGAATCCTGTAGAGGCACCACCTGACTCGCAGGCAAGGCAGGCCTGTAGTGACTCAACGAACGCGGACCAAGTGGCAAACCCACCCTCCTGCGCGAGGTTTTGAAACCTCGCAATGGCGACACGAAGCGCCACATCGTCGTTGCGCATCAAAGGGGAGTGGTGAAAGCATGCTTGAAATAGAGCGAAGGCTTGTGAGGGCGGGTGCCGTTGTTCTTCCGCCAAGGAGATAGCGCAATTTAAGCTATCTAGGGATTGATCCGGAAATCCCCTAAACCAAAGCGCATGTGCCAAATAGGAATATAGGGTCACACCGGAATAGTATCCGATCTTATGGACCGTTTGCCGTTCCGAGCTTGGATCGTAATCGCTAAGCCCCGCCTCCAAATGGCGTTGGGCTTCATCAAACCGTCCCATATGGACCAGAGTGGCTCCAGCGGCGCGGTGGCCTGTATAAGGCGCAACACCCGAATTATCCTTTGCAAGGCGCACAAGATCTCTACCAGTTTCGACAGCCTTCGCCAGCTCGCCGCGAAGCAAATGAATTGTATATTCACCGATACCAATTACGCCGCGATAGGAATTGTCATCCGTCAGCTCGCAAAGGCGGCGAGCCTGGGAAACGCATTCCACCGTCTCTTTGTCAATCCAGCCTTTCAGAGTGCGCAAGCAGCCGCCGAGGGTCATCACCAAATCAAGCTCCAGCCGCCATCTCCTTGGCCCTTCTTCGGTTTTGCGGACAAGATCCAGACCTCGCCTCAGCTGGGCAATGGCCTCGCGATTGGCCGCCCTGCGAGCCGAACGATCACCGGCCAAGAGCCATTTCTCACTCGCCGCCAGTAGGTCACCGGCCTGTGTATAGTGATGGGCCAGCAGCTCGGGCTGGGCCTCGGCCGTCTCGGGAAAAATTGCCGCAAGGGCGTCGGCGATTTTGCCATGCAGGTCTTGCCGCCGGCTCATCAAAAGACTTTCGTAGGCGGCATCACGGACGAGCGCATGCTTAAAGGTATAGGTCGCTTCCGGCGGCCGTCCGCGACAAAAGACGAGCTCTGCCTCGGCAAGTTTGTCCAAGCTAGTCACCAAGTCAGCTTCCGGACGATCGGCAATGGCCATCAACAGTCCGTAGTCAAAAGTGCGCCCGATCGTGGCCGCGATCTGCGCTGCTTCCTT
>CAXMNO010000443.1:0-11338 GCA_964194655.1 uncultured Acidimicrobiia bacterium | reverse complement strand
CCGAACTCAACCGCCAACTCGCACTTTCAGATCAATGCCGCTTTCCTGAGCCGGAACCAGAGCCGGAGCCAGAGCCCGAGCCGGAACCTGAGCCAGAGCCTGAGCCCGTACCGGAACCTGAGCCAGAACCAGAGCCTGAGCCTGAGCCTGAGCCTGAGCCGGAACCAGAGCCCGAGCAGCAAGCCGCCTGCCAAGTGCCGCCGACCGATGAGCTTTACCTCCTGCTCGATACTTCGGCCTCAATGCTCTACGATTACGATGCCGATCCGAGGTTGGAGCGCGAGCTAATGGAATTGGACGAGACAATTCAGCGCAACGAGCGCATTGGGTTGCCTTCCATTATCAATTTGCCGCTTTCCGCCCAGCAGCTCTCCATCCATAATCAGCTTCTCAACGGTCCGGGGCGTGACAGGATAGACGTTGCTAAAGAAGCCCTAAGGGCGCTTGTAGACGAGGCACCGTCTGAGGCGAATATATCGGCTTTGACTTTCAGCAGCGGCTGCAGCCGACCAAATCTGGAATTTTTGGGCCGCTATGGCCCTGGGGATCGCGGACGGCTGATCAACGAAATCGGATCGATCGAGACGACGGACAGAACACCCCTAGCCGGTGCTATAACCTCATTGCCTCAGATCATTGGCCAATCCAGTGATCCTGATAAACCTATTAACGTAATTCTGCTGTCCGATGGACAGGATTCCTGTGGTGGCGATCCTTGTGCCGCCGCCAGGTCACTGAAAAGGCGTTTTCCAAATGTCTATATCAGCGTCATCTCGATCTCGACAAGCAGCGCGGCTGTGCGTTGCGTTGCGGATGAAACGGATGGAAATTTCCTTGAGTCGCAAGATGCAGGCGACATCAGCTCCTTGTTACGTCAGGCAACGGGGCTTGACCCAATCGAAAACTGTGCGGGGAGATAATCGGGTATGAGCGATCATCATCCAGGCAATGGCCCCTCCGATAATGGTCCGCCAGCCGCAGGCAGCCCCAATGATGGGAGCGCCACGCCTTTATCCAATGGCGACGACGCCCAAGTCGGTGGCGTCCTCGTAAAACGTCCTTGGCTGCCTGTAACAATTGCCGTCATTGTTGCAGCCCTCATCCTACTGTTCTTTATCATCCCCGGTATTCTGCTTTATCCCGAGCGCGAGGGGCTTTTCGCCTCAAGCGAAGAGGATTTGAATGCACAGCGAGAGATCAATCGCAGTCTTGAAGAGCAGATCACCCGCTTAAGGCGGGAGCTAGACGAGGGCGTTTGCGTGTGGGATGGCCAGTTCTGGACGCAGCCGCCACCGCCTTATCTCAACGATATTCCGCCACCGCCGCAGCCATCGCAAAGCCTCCCCCCGCCCTCGGCAGGTGCAACGGAACTACAAGAATCCTCGCTGCCTCCTGACGTCAACTTCGACGGCACACTTTTAGAACTGCTCGATCAAGCGACCGTTTTGGTTCTGGCCGTCACGGATGAAGGGGTCATGACGGGAACAGGCTTCATCGTGGCACCAGGGAAGATCTTGACCAACAACCACGTCGTGGGCGGCAATGCGGCCTCAAAGGTTGCGATCGCAAACCGTGCGATTGGCGAGGTGGTAGAGGCAAGAATCAGCGCGATTACCCCGACCTCGGATATCGGCGGGCTCGATTACGCTATCTTGGATGCTGACACGGGAAACCTGCCTTATCTGGCCTTCCAGCCTAACGTGACACGATTGGAGGACGTCATTGCCGCAGGCTTCCCCGGTTTCATTCTCGACACCGATGATGCTTACTTGCGACTGATGCAAGGCGATTTCAGAAGCGTCCCCGCCGCCGCCGTGACGGAGGGGAACGTCAATGCGATCCAAAGCGGCACTAATGCGCAAATTATCCTCCACTCCGCCCAGATAACACCGGGTAACAGCGGCGGGCCGTTGCTTGATCGCTGTGGGCGCGTTCTTGCGGTCAATACCTTCGTGCGCTCGGAGGAAACTTCAGCCAGGTTGAACTACGCGCTGGACGCAGATAGCGCGATTGCCTTCCTGCGCCAAAACGGCATCCAGCCGCATGTCGAGACGAATGCTTGTGTAACCCCGGCACCGGCCTCCCCCATCGGTCCCAATCAAGCGGAAGCCGATGGAGGAGAAGAGGGGCAGTCAGAAGCGCCCGCAACGGGTGAAGCCAATTGATCGGGCGCGGGTGATCATATTATGGACCGCCAATTCCTTACCTCGACTAGCTTAACGGGTCTGCGGCCACGCGGTGCGGGGGGTCGGCGTGTCCACGACTCCTGGGATCAGATCGATGCTTATCTGCGCCATGCCTTGGGGGCTGACTATGCGGATCTCTTCGCCGAGCCCGTTACCGGAACAACGGGGGAGGTCTTTTGGTATGGCGCCTACGAAGGTGATCCCACGACCTTTAGCGACTTATCAGAAGACGAGCGCGAAGCACTAAAAGGAACCGTCCGTGATCGCTTCGAGACTATCCAAACTCACATAAAGGGACTTGCTGAGAGCGAGCGTGAAGAAGAAAGGCGCCTTGCGACTGTTCTCGATAACGCCCTTTCGGTCCCAGAGTTCAAGGAAGGGCGGGATTTTCTCTATTCCGTGGGAGGAAACCCGGTCCTAATCAACTGGGGGACAAGAGACGACACCCCAGACCCGCAAACAGGCGTTTTGGCGGAGTTTCTCTATACGAAAACACCGCAAACGCCCGAACCACCGCCCCAAGCACCTGCACCAGTGGCGGCACCAGTGGCGGCACTTGCAGCCGTCTTTCCCTGGTGGAATTTGCTCTGGTTGCTTTTCGCCCTGCTGGTTGCAGCTAATCTGTATCTGCTGCTAGCCGCTTGTGCGATTGGCGATCCACTGGGGCTGCGCGCGATGGGTATCTGGGCCGACTACTGCCCCGCAGCGCTTGCCTTTGAAGATGAAAATCAAAGGGCCTTGGAGGACGAACGTGCGCGCACAGACGCGCTAAGGCACGAACTTGCGCGCCTGGACGACAGTTTGCTTCGCGCCCAGCCATGCCGATTCCCACCACCGCCGGAGCCAGAACCCGAACCGATAGCACCCGAGCCAGAGCCGGAACCTCTGCCCGAGCCGCCGCCTGAACCCGAGCCTCAGGCAGAACTCGACCCTTGCGCAGAGGTCGGCATTGATTGTGGTGAAGGCGACGTCACGATTACACTGCGTTGGGATACGGACGATGACTTGGATCTCATCGTTGTCTGTCCTGATGGATCACGAATAAAATACAATTCCAAGGTATCGTGTGGCGGTCGCTTGGATGTTGATAACCGCGCCCAGAACCCAAGTGACCCAGGGGCAGAGAATATCTATTTTGAAGACGGCCTGCCCGATCCGGGACTTTACCGGATAGAGATTGAGAATTTCGCCGACCGTACACCTGGTAGATCGACACCTTACCGTGTCATTATTCGGGACAAGGAAGGCAATGTGATAGAAAGAGAAGGTCAAATCGATGGTGACCGCAGGATTGAGATAATCGATCAGCTAGAGCGTCGATAAGACTCAAAATGAAAAGGCCCAAATGTAAGGGCTGAAAACGAAGGGATAGAATAGAGCGCGCCATGCTTAAGGATCTCGCCGAACCGCGCCGCGTCGTGACACTGATTCCCAACACCGGAATCCAGTTCCTCGATTTTGGCTTTAACGAAGCCGATATTCAAAATGTCGCGCGCAATTTCTGGGAGGAAGTCAGCCGCAGCGAAGTCGACGAGGACGGCAAGCCCAAGCGCACGCTCTATCCACTTGAGCAAGATCAAGAAGGTCGACTTGTTTATTTAAGCGATGCGGACGCGCCTCCCCGTATGGCGCCGGAGGACGAAACCTACGGTGTGCGCGCCCAGCGGGCCCTGGACATTCTTGATGGCGCGTGGCTTCCCCTTCCCTACCTGCGACAAAAAGAACGCTCCAGCACCGGGCGGCTCATATACGATGAAGGCCCGACGAATTGGGCGCGGATAAGAGTTGCGAAGCTGGAAACACCCGATAAGCAAGGCAACACGCACCGGGTTACGATTGCTATAGATACCTTGCTGCTGGAGCGCCGAGCCAACGCCCCCTATGCCGCGCCCGAGACCAGCGATGCGCTGGAAGACATCCAATTCAAACTGGTCACCAATAACCTCGATAACCGCTTCTATTTAGCCTTGAACTGGGTACGCGATTGGCTGCGTGAATGCTATCTCGGCGGCCTCACCGGGCTGCAGGGACGCCACGTCCGGCTAGAGGATTTGCAATACCCAACAGAATATTGGGCAAACTACATCATGCTACTGGAAGGTATAACCGAGGGCTGCCAAATTCCTGTCATTCAGTTTGCAGATACCCTTAGTTCGCTGAAGGGCAAGCCGGTAGAGGTCAATCTCGTTCTCGATATCGGCAACAGCCGGACCTGCGGCATTCTCATCGAGCAGCCTGCCAACCAGCGATTTGTTGAGATTTCCCAGGCCTATCGCCTGGAATTGCGTGACCTAACCCATGCGGAGCGGACCTACGATTATCCCTTCGAAAGCCGGATTGAATTTGCACCTGCGTCTTTTGGCTCGTCCGAACATTCGCGTAAATCGGGACGGCCAAAGCGCGATGCTTTCTGGTGGCCAAGTCCGGTGCGCGTCGGGCCGGAGGCTTCCTGGCTGAGCGCGCAGTCAGATGGCACAGAAGGTATTACCGGTCTTTCCAGCCCCAAACGCTATCTTTGGGATAAGGATGCCCAGCCTCAACCCTGGGCAAATAATCGCGGCACCCTTCCCCACGACCAAGCGATTCCCAGCATAAAGGGGCCGATGACCGCACGCTTAACTGAAGCCGGGGATTTAATCCGCGCTGGTGACGGCGCCATGGTTGGGCTGTTGCCGCGCTATTCACGCTCTTCACTCTATACCTTGATGTTGAGCGAGCTTTTGATCCATGCGATCACCCAGATCAATTCGGTCGCTATTCGCTATCAGCGGGCCGACCGGGATTTGCCACGGATTCTCAAGCGGATAATTCTAACGCTGCCATCGGCGACACCTGTTGCAGAACAGAAAATCCTCCGCCGACGCGCCCAAGCCGCCATTGATCTGGTCTGGCAGGTCATGGATTGGCAGGTTGATGATCCCGTGCATCCCAAGCCAGCGATCAAGCTCGATTGGGACGAGGCGACCTGTACGCACCTGGTTTATCTTTACAACGAGATCAACAGGAAATACCGCGGCTTGCCACGGGATTTCTTTAGCTTGATGCGCAAGAAGCGCAATGGCGATGAAACCCTCTCGCTGCGTATCGCCTCCATGGATATGGGGGGCGGCACGACAGATCTCATGATCGTGCAGCACGAGATCGAAGGCCAAGCGATCATTCATCCACGCCAGCTCTTCCGCGAGGGTTTCCGTCAAGCAGGCGACGACATTTTGAAAGTCGTGGTGGAGGATTGCGTTCTGCCTTGCGTGCGACGCGCACTTGAAGATAGTGGCGTTTCGTCCGCCGAACGCATCATATCGGACCTCTTCAGCGGTGATGTCGAGGGTATGGGCCAACAACAGCGGGTCAAGCGCGGGCTTTTTGTCAATCAAGTCTTGGTGCCGATCGCGCTTGGCCTTTTAGGTCTCTATGAGAACGTTGATTCACGAAGACCTGTCCCGCCCCGCCATTTCAAAATGGAAGAGCTTTTGGGCAGCGAGCTTACGCCCTCTGAAGCAATCCTCGGCTACTTGGAAGAGGTGGCGAAGCGCGACGGTGGGGAGGACTTCTCCCTCAAAGCGGTCAACTTCACCATGGATGCGGATCAGATGGCAGGTGCTGTGCTGGCCTCCGGCGCGAAGGGTGTAATTGAGGATCTTTGCGATGTGGTGCGCTCTTATGACTGCGATCTGCTGCTCCTTTCCGGGCGTCCCTCGCGCTTACCGGCGATCCATGATCTCATCATTTCCAACTTGGCGGTCACGCCAAACCGTGTGGTGCCGATGGATACCTATGAAGTCGGGAATTGGTACCCCTTCCGTGGGAGCGATTTTAGAATTCAAGATCCCAAGACCACCGTCGTCGTGGGCGCGATGCTTTGTCATATCTGTGAAGGCTTACAGGAAGGCTTTAATATGCGCAGCAGCGAAATCCGCATGCGCTCAACTGCCCGCTATGTCGGTGTCATGAATATCAACGACCAGATCCTCGATGAAAACGTGCTTTTGGAAAATGTGGACCTCGATACCGGTCAGGGGCTGGTGCAGTTCGATGTTCACATGGAAAAGCCCTTCTTTATCGGATATCGCCAACTTCCATTGGAACGCTGGAAAACAACGCCGCTCTATCACGTCGAGTTCCGTAATCCCGAGCGTGTACCCAATTTGAAGCTCCCGCTAACAGTCACATTCGAGCGTGCGACACCGCGCAATGAAGACGATGAGGAGGTGATGGAGGATTTCAGAATTTCCGATGCGATGGACGCCCAAAGAGCGCCTTGTCGTAACGAGGTTCAAGTCCGCCTGCAGACCATGCGTGTCAATTCGCACTCCGGCGGAGGTTACTGGCTCGACACCGGGATCTTGCGGACCGGCGGCAGGCTTTAGGCAGCTGAGGATTGGGGGAAAGCGATGCTTCGCGAAAAAGATAGAGAATTGGGCGGACGCTGCCGCCGCCTAGGCGAAACGGCGGTGAATGCCCTTGGATGGCTCGCCGATAACGAAAAGCTGGTGGGTGCAAGACGTTCGAGCCTGGAGCGGACATTCAAAAAACACGCCGTTGAGGCGCGCAAACTCGCAAGGGCAGCGGAACGTCCCATGTCCGTTGCCGTCTTTGGGGCTAGTCAGGCCGGTAAGTCGTTCCTCATCGGGAGCCTGATCACGCCGCCAAGTCGGCCCGTTAAGGTCATTTTTGGCGAGGGTGAGGATGCTGAACGCCTCGATTTCCTTGATGAAGTCAACCCCCAAGGCGGGAAGGAGACAACGGGTCTCGTCACACGCTTTTCGATTACACCGATGACGGACTTGCCCAAGGGCTTCCCCGTGGTCCTGCGCCTCTTAAGCGAGGTCGATATTGTCAAGATCTTGGCCAACACCTTCGTCTATGACTTAAGCGCCCAAGGAGACACCAAGGAGCTGACAAGCGAATATATCCGCACCGTCATGGAAGAACTGGCAAGTGGGGCAAGCGATAAGGACAGAGGCGACCTCGTTATCGAGGATATTTTTGAGCTTCGTGAATACGTCGAAAAGAACCTCCCGCGCCACCCGCTGCGCGGCCAACTTGCAGAAAGCTATTGGGCCTCGGCGGAGAGATATCTAGCCCGCCTCGACCCGCAAGCGCGCGCGAAAGCTTTCTCGCTCCTATGGGGCGAATTGCCGGAATTTACCGATGCTTACCTCACCTTAAAAGACGCCCTCGATAAGCTGGGCAGGCCGGAATATGCCTTTGCGCCTTTGGATGCCGTTCGTGATCGCGCCTCTGGCGTTTTGCATGTCGATACGCTTTTGGGGCTCGACCTCCAAGGCGCGGATGGCCTCGATGCAACCCAGGTTGAGGCTCTAAAAGCTACGACTTTGATGTCGCAAACGGGTCAGACGGTAAACCTGCCAAAACCTGTTGTGACGGCCTTGACGGCTGAATTGCGGGTCACGCTTGAAGAGGCACCGTGGGATTTCTTCACACACACGGATCTTCTGGACTTTCCTGGCGCTCGCTCGCGCGAGGATAGCACCCCTGCAAGATTGCTCCGCGATCCCGAGCAACCAACAGCGCGCGCCTACTGCTTCTTGAGGGGTAAGGTCGCTGTCCTTTTCGATAAATACGCAGAAGACCTCGACTTGAACTCCATGCTGCTCTGCGTAGGGCCGGAAAACCCTGAGGTCAAAAAGCTGCCCGAGTTGGTGGAGAACTGGATCGCTGGCACCCATGGCGCGCGCGCCGAAGATCGTACGAACAAGCGTACGGCCCTCTTCTTCTGCCTTACCAAGTGCGACACGCTTTTTGATTTAAGCGCTGGGCAAGAAGGGGCGGAGCGGGTTTTAACCAACCGCCTCGACAACAATATAAGCAACTTTCCCGGTTGGACGACCGACTGGCAGCCGGGCAAGGCTTTTTCTAACTGCTATCTCATCCGTAATCCTAAAGGTAAGAAGCGCGAGGATCTATTCCTCTATGAGAGTGGCTCGGATGCCGCAGATGAAGTGCCGCCTGAATCAGCGCTTCGTGAAGACAAGGCGGAATGGCTAGGGGGCTATTTCAAGACGTTCGAGCAGCACGCCCTCGTGGTTAAACATATATCCCAAGGCACTGAGAAATGGGATGCGATGCTGGCCTTGAATGATGGCGGTATCTCCTTCTTGGCTGAAAACCTGGCGCCGGTATGTGATCCTGATTTGAAATATGACCAGATCGCACCGCGCGGCGATGACCTGGCACGCCAAATGCTAAGCGAGCTCATGAATTTCCACGAATCAGGCGACCTCGAACGCCGTGTGGCGGAGCGGCTGGAAAAAATCACCGATGTCATCCACACCCTAGCCAACGTGCCCGATTCTATTGGCCGCTTTATTCACGAACTGCAGCTCGATGAAGCGTTCGTTGGCGCGCGTTTTATCGATCAGGCCAGGCGTCAGCACTTCAAAGCCACCGAAAACGGTGGGGGAGGAGCAAAGCGCGGCTCCAACATCAAACTAAAATTAAAAATTCCAGGCCTGTCGCAGAAAGATGAAGCACCACCCCAAGCTGCCTCCCAAGCCGCATCGTTTGGTGAGGAGATCGTCGAAAAATGGATCGATAATCTTGAGCGAAAAGCTCTGAACGAGGAATTGTCACGTGCCTATGGTCTCAGCCCTGAACAGTTCGCGGTCGTTATAAACGAGCTCGCCGTGGCGGCCAGGCGCTATGACCTCATCAAGGAAATCGAAGAGTATGTCGCCGAGATCTACGCTTACCGCGAAAGGCCGGATGAAGTGGTTCACCGGGTGTCGATGGGCGTATCTCTGTTCATCAACGATCTTGTAAACTATCTGGGTAGCGATCAACCCGACGACGAGGGAGAGGATAGCGAAGCCGATCAGACGAACGGGGAGACCCTTTTGTTCCAACGTGACGATATCCCAGGCGTGGGGGAACCGCCACGATTGGCCGCGGACCTGGACGAGCTTATGGAGTGGCGTGGCGCTTACATTTCCGACTGGCTCGGCGCCATTTATCAATTAACACGAAAAAACGCGTCTTGGGGGCAAGGCGGGCTGGTGGACATCGAGCAAAACCAGCGCTTGGGCGATATTATCGGGCGAATTGAGAGTTGATTTTATGAAGAGCGTGGTGATCTTAGTCGTTGATGAACCCTCTATAGAGGGGGGTGGCCATGCGCGCCTGGTTATCAAGGGTATGGGCCGGGCCCATCGCACAGAGCTGACTTTTAAAATCCGGCGGCAAAGCGATGTCGATGCGTCCCTTGGACCGCGCGGCTGGCAATCGGGCGACCATCTTTTCGATGCGCACGAAGTCACCGTGGAGGGGGAAGACCTGCTGCTTCTGGCCGGTCCTGAAGTCTGCGCCCACGTCGACGATTATACGGCCATCGAGGTCATTGTTCCTGATTTGGCGATCAATGGCTTATTGGTATGGGAAGGTGTTACACCACCCTTTGAATACAACCCGGTTGAGCTTCCACCTGAGCCGGAGGAAGAGCCAGAACCGGAGGAGCCTCAGCAGCCCCAAAAGGCCCCCGTAACTGCAGGTGCTGCAACCTTCAAAAGCGCCGCTGACGGCATCATTCGTGTCTCCGGCACTCTTCAGCGTGGAGAGGCAAAGGAAACCTTCGAAAAGCACCTCAACGTGGGCGACACCCTTTACGGTCTTTCTTACGACCCCCTTAAGGAGGCTGGCCAAGGCCGCCTTACACTAGACGTAGAAGAAAATGTTTGGTTGATCGAGAAGACTGCTCCCCCGCCACCGCCGCCGTCTCCAACGCCCCCTGAGGCGGGCGATAAAAAATCCAACCTTTGGATCATCCTCATCCTTCTGTTCGCTTTGGGCGTGGGCGCCGCCGGCTACCTCCTATGGCCGGACTGGTATGAGACGGTTCAAACCCTTTGGAGTGATCCGGGCGAAGAGCAAGCCGCCGTTCCCACTCCCAGTCCCGATGAAACGCCCCCACCGACACCAGCACCCGCCCCAACGCCTAGCCCACCAGCATCACCGGTCGCCTCATGCCCACAATCGCCGAGTCTCGGCCTAGCAGAAGCGCTTGAGCATCTTGAGACAGCCCGTAGCAGCACGGAGCAAAGCGAGCAGACACAATCCTACGACAGCGCGCGCCATATTCTGCGCTGCGGTATCAATGCTGGTCATGGGGTCAGCATGATGCTTTATGCCGACATAATCGATTCCATTGAATTCGAAGCTGGTTTCGTGACGGAACCCGATAACTTTCAAGCGCTCGAACTCTATCGCAAAGCCTGCGAGAACCAGACCAATGTTTCAGCTGATCGCTTAGGCCGACTGAAGTCGGCGATAGAGGAAGATGCAGCGCAAGGAAATGCGACAGCCAGTCAAACACTACTTTTGCTCTGGCCTAAGGTCGAGGAGGCGTGTTTATGAATTTAAAGCAAGCTCGGAATTCAGTCATGATAGTACATTCCTGGGCAGCTCGCCTTTTTCTTGCGGGCTTGCTTCTTTTGGCAGCGGGTTCGGGCTTTATCGCTAGCAATGCGCTGGCTGCACGCGAGCCCCTTTTGATAGAGGGTACAAGCTCACTTTATCAACGGGTTCTAACCCGCCCTGGTGCCTCGGTTCACACTGAGGCCAATGCAGGCACCGAGGTCGAAGCGCCGCCGGTTTTCACCGTTTACTACGTCTTCGCACGTCAGAGCATCGGCAGTGACGCCTGGATCGAGGTCGGGCCCAGCAAGGATAGGGACCCGGTGGGTTGGGTCCTTGAGGCCAAGACGGTGGAATGGCACCAATCCTTATCGCTCGCCTTCACCAATCCCGCAGGCCGGCTACCGGTGTTGTTTTTCGATGATCGGGATTCTCTAATCGATTTTATCGAAGACGAAAGCTTGACGGAGCGTGCGCAAAACGCCGTTGAGGAGATTCGCGCAAACGGGGTCTCAGAAGAAGCGATCATATCGATCGAACCCGAGGAATACATAGATTTCAACGGGCAGTTCTATCTTTTGCCCATCCTTTCCGCCAATGAGACCTTCTTGGAAGTCGGTCGTCAAAAGATCATCGAAGTCGCTTCAATTCCCCTACACACTGAACAGGATGAACCTACCCCCAGCACCAGTGATCGGGAGGAAGGATTTAACGTCGGTGTGGTGTTCGTTATCGATACAACCCGATCCATGGGGCCCTACATCGATCGCACCCGCGCCACG
>CAXMNO010000442.1:0-3277 GCA_964194655.1 uncultured Acidimicrobiia bacterium | reverse complement strand
GGTGATAGAAAAGCCAAATAGCTGTATAATTTCATATTTATCAGTGTGTTAAGCTGAATTCTTTCTCCTGAACGGCGAGTCTTGCAATGTCACTAGGTCTACACGAGCGGCGTGACCGGCGCCGGCGGAAATTCTGGGTTTCAATGGTCAAGTGGTGCTTTGCGCTCATTTTGATCGCAGCGGCCGGCGGCTACTCCTATTTTGCGGGCGAAAAAATCGCGCGCCACGAGGTGACGGCACTCGAAACACGCGTGCAAAATCTGGAGGAGGAACGCCAGGCCCTTGAGGTCGAACGCGCCGCGCTGGAAGAAAAGGTCAGCACCGCCGTTGCCCGCGCGCGTGAGTGGGAGATGCAGTATCAAAAGGATATTCCGACGGGGGCACAGCGCACCTTCTTGGAAATGATCAAGGAAAAGTTGGATAGCGGCCTTTCCTCCAAAAGGTTGGCGTTTTTGATTGCAGAGGCGAGCACGCCGGCAAACTGCGTCACAGACCCGCAAGACAAGCGCTTTATCGTGCGCACATCCGATAAGATCGGGGCGAATAACTCTGTCGCCTTCGATAAATCAAGCCTAACGGTGACGGCAAAAGGCGAGGCGGCTTTGAGCGCGAGCGGCTATAAAGAAGGCTGGTTCGATGTCAAAAAGCCATTGAAGGTGACTTTCACGCGCGTTGGCGGCGAGAAGAGCGAGGCGAGTGGGTTCTTGCCCCTCCACCATGCGGTGATCACCGATGGGAAGGAATATCGCTTCACCCTTCGCCCGGGCCCGCGCGGCTTCGTCGTGGTGACGGGGCAAGTCTGTGGCTATCCGTGATCGGTTAAGCGCTACACCGTTGCAGCCCACGGGCCGGTGACGGGGCAGGCTTCATCCTCCCCCGGCCAAGGCGGCATGGCGACACCGACGGCGGTAAGCGGTGTGTCACCGTCATTCCTGAACTGAAATTGCATCCCGGTGGGAAGGCTGAGTGAGGTGCCAGGCGTGAGTTCGGTGATTTCTTCTTCCTCCCCCAACTTCCGCCACATGCGTCCCTGGCCTGAGAAGACAACCCACAGCTCCTCGATCGTGTGGTGGGCAACGGCGATGGAAACGGCACCGGGCAGCAGCGTGAAGTGCGCCATGCTGCCGCGTGATGTTTGGCAAAGGATGCGGACCTCTGATCCATCGGGCGCAAATACGTCAACGCTATCGCTTAGACTTTTCGTCTCGAAACTCCCCGTCTCGAAAGTCATGGGTAAGCCCCCCTTAGGAAGGTTGCCAAGTCATCTTCAAAGACGCACTCGCGCTTTTGTTTGTTGCGCGCATGAAAGGTGGTTTGGTAGAACTAGTGAACTATAGTTCATTTGCGTTTTAGATGGTATTTGGTTTGTGGCGTATGTAACGGCAACTTCCAGCGCGGCTTCGGTTGAGCAGCCCTCGACCTTGGAAGTCGGTGATGCGATCCCTCTCTTTCCCCTTTGGGACCAGGGTCAGGCGCGTTTTTCCTTGCGCGAGGATCGCTTTGGCGGTCGCGTTACGATCCTGGCACTTTCAGCGGATAACGCCTTTCCGGCTTACCAGCAGATCCTTAAAGACTTAAATGAGCGGCGCGCGGCTTTTGATGATCTTGAGGTCATGATCTTCGCGGTCACGAAAAGCGAGTGTGCGGCAAATCGCGAAATCGCCCGGCAGATGGACTTGACGATTGCGATTGCGCAAGACCGCTCCTTCGCGCTTGGGCGGGCCTTTGGCCTCTCGGATAGTGTGGGGATGTCCGATCCTTGGCGCTTGGTGGTATTGGATGAACGCCAACGGGTCTCTGCCATTTTCGATGGGCCAGAGCCGGGTTCGGTTGTTGAGTTGGCGTTGGCCTTTTGCCGGGCGCGCAAGGCGGAACAGGCCGCACAGGTCATCACCTCGCAACCGCCGGTCTTGATTGTGCCGAACTTGATCTCGCCCGAACACGGTCGTGCCTTGATGGATCATTGGGCGCGAGGGGAGCGTTTTGCCGGTGGCGTCTCCCATGGCGGGAGCAAGTACAAGGCCTCGGCGAACGTCAAAATTCGTGAAGACTTGGTCCTTCCAGATTTGGAGCTACATGCACAAGATCTCTTCGCCGCCTTTAGGAAAAGGCTGTTTCCGGAGATCATGAAAGCCTTCAAGTTCCACGTCACCCGGGCGGAGACGTTGCGTATCGGCTGCTATGACGCGGACGTGGGTGGGAAGTTCCTAGCCCACCGGGATGACAGCACCTCGCACGTGCGCCACCGCAGTTTCGCCATGTCGCTCTTCCTAAATAGCGGCGATTACGAGGGGGGCTATCTTCGCTTTCCCGAGTATGGCCCACAGCTCTATCGGCCAGAACCGGGCGGGGCGGTGGTATTTTCCTGCTCCCTGCTGCATGAGGTGACGCCGGTCACCGCAGGGCGGCGTTTCGGGCTATTCGGTTTCTTCCATGGGGAAGAACAAGAAGCCGCACGCAGCGCTAAAAATGCGAGCTATGAATACACGCTTGTGGACCAGCCAGTAAGCCCGCGGCCCAAAGGGCAAGGGCCGCTTGCTCACAGGTAGAGCGGGCATTAGCCTCCGGCAATTCGCCGTTGGCTGGCTTTTTCGACAAGGTCTTCGATGGAAGCGATATCGCCAAAGTCTTCAAGCTTTGGCCCGTAACGGCGTAGGAACGTAAGCCGCTCTGCCTGATCGCGCCGCGCCTTCAACCGCCTTAGATGCAAGTCCGCCCGGTCCTGTGGGTTAGGCAGCGCTTCGATGAGAATATTTTGATCCGCATCCGAGAAAGGCGTGGGCGCGTTGAGCGGCGGACCAACGCTAATATCGGAGCCGCCGATAGGTGCAAGTGACGGGATGAGGGCTTGCCGTGCTTCCATGGCTTGCAGCTCTTGTTTTGTTTGCAGGGTCTTAAGTTCGGCGGATGCTTTATCTTGTTCAGCCTGTGCACGCTGGGCTTCGCCGAGTTTGTTTTGTGTTTTTTTTATCTCGTCTCGGCTTTTTTTCGAAAACCCTAAAACGTCCTGGAACAGCTTCACCGATCCTTGACTGCCACCGGCGATAACCAAGCCTGTCATGATTTCGCCAATCCAGGCTGGAATTGGCGCCGCGTTGTCCTTTAGAATCGCGTTGACCACATCAAGCCCGGATATGAGGCATATGACGATACTGATTGCGGCTGCGATCAGTCCCTTGACCGAAGTCGCTTCGCTTGCTGGCTCCCGCCCAAGGCGGACTTTTAACTTACCGTCCAAGACGTCTAGATCATAGATAACCGAAAGGACGCGTTCTAT
>CAXMNO010000441.1:0-1683 GCA_964194655.1 uncultured Acidimicrobiia bacterium | reverse complement strand
CCGCGACCCACGGCGCGCCCCTAGGTGACGAGGAAATTGGCGCCGCGCGCGAGGTTCTTGGCTGGCCGCATGCCCCCTTTGAAATTCCAGAGGATATTCTCTCCACTTGGCGGAGAGCGGGCGAGCACGGTGCAAGTTCAGCTGCGAGGTGGGATGAACGACTTGAAAGCAACGATGCCGAGTTGAAAGAGCGTTTCCTGCGCGAGCAGCGCGGCGAGTTGCCCGGCAATGCCTTTGAGAGCTTGGCGGACTTCAAGCGCCAGGTGATCGCAGAGGCCCCTAAGCTTGCAACCCGCCAGTCATCGCAAAAAATCTTGGACGTCCTAACCGCTTCCATTCCGGAAATGGTCGGCGGTTCCGCGGACCTCACCGGCTCAAACAACACGAAGGCCAAAGGCCAGGCCCCGGTTACACCGGACGAGTTCAGCGGCAGCTACATCTATTATGGTGTTCGCGAACACGGTATGGCAGCGGCGATGAATGGCTTGGCGCTACATGGCGGGTTCATTCCTTACGGCGGCACCTTCCTCATCTTCACCGACTATTGCCGTCCTTCGATCAGGCTTTCAGCCTTGATGAAGCAGCGTGTCATCTATGTCATGACGCATGATTCCATCGGGCTTGGCGAAGATGGGCCGACCCACCAGCCGGTCGAGCATCTGGCAGCTTTGCGGGCCATTCCCAACCTTTTGGTGATGCGTCCCGCCGACACAATCGAAGCGGCCGAATGCTGGGAAATCGCGGTCTCCAGTGAAGCGTCACCAACCGTTCTGGCATTAACCCGCCAAGGACTGCCGACTGTGCGGCGTGATTGTGACGAAAACTTCTCAAAGCTCGGCGCCTACATCCTGTCTCCTGCCAGCGACACGCGCCAGGTGACTTTGATCGCATCTGGCTCGGAAGTCGAAATCGCGCTCGAAGCTCAAAAGCGCCTGGAAGAAAGCGGCACCGCAACAGCCGTTGTCTCCATGCCTTGCTGGGAGCTTTTCGAGCAACAGCCAGCGCATTACCGCGATGAGGTCTTAGGCCCGGGCACGCTTCGTATCGGCATTGAGGCGGCCATGCCTTTTGGCTGGGATCGCTGGCTCGAAACCAATGATGGATTTGTTGGTATGCGCAGCTTTGGGGCGTCCGCGCCAATCAATGATCTTTATCGAGAATTTGGCATTACAGCCGATGCCGTCATCGAGATGGTGAAGGCACGACTTTAGAAGATAAAAAGCCCGCCACTTTCGGTGGGCTTTTTTTCGGGGCATACAAAGAGGGGAACTATGAGCCAAGCTAGCTTAACTGAAACCGCCAAAGCCCTGGTCGCAAGGGGCAAGGGAATCCTGGCGGCTGATGAGAGTTCATCGACAATCAAAAAGCGGTTCGACTCGATACAAATCGAATCGACTGAGGAAAATCGCCGCGACTATCGCAATATGCTCTTCACGACGAAGGGTGCTGGCGACTACATCAGCGGCGTTATTCTGTTTGATGAGACGATCCGCCAATCATCCGCCGAAGGCCGCCCTTTCGTAGAGGTCCTGCAAGAAGCTGGGATTATTCCAGGCATCAAGGTCGATAAGGGCGCCAAACCGCTCGCCCTTTGCCCTGGGGAAACGGTGACCGAGGGTCTCGATGGCTTACGCGATCGCTTGAAGGAATACGCGGAGCTGGGCGCACGCTTCACGAAATGGC
>CAXMNO010000440.1:0-6970 GCA_964194655.1 uncultured Acidimicrobiia bacterium | reverse complement strand
ACAGTGACCTCCAAATCAGGATAGCGGGCACTAAAGGCCTGTAAGATTTCAGTGACATAAAAGGGCCCAACAGCGCCTAGACGCAAATGGCCGGTATGAAATCCGGATAGCGCGTTCAGATAGTCGATCGCCTCACGCTCTTGGCCCATCATGCGCTGCGTGATGGTGAAAAGCCCCTTGCCCGCTTCGGTCAAGACAACACTGCGGCCACGGCGATGAAACAGCTCAATTTGAAAATAGTCTTCCAGCCCCTTGACCTGGCTGGTGATCGTTGGCTGGCCAACATTCAAAATTTTGGAGGCCGCTGTAAACCCGCCCTCGCTGGCAACTGCGTGAAACGATCTAAGTTGCGTGTAAAGCATCGCTTTAATCAATCATGATTAAGTTCGCATCACTTTAAATCAATGAGAACTCTGGAAGCCAGCAGTTTCGGCTTTCGAAATGCGATAGGCTTGATTGAAACAGCGAAGATCACCGGCGGCCACCGCAAGGTGACCGCCGATCGACTTGAAATTAATCGGTAATCCGCATCGCTTGATAGTCGACCATGACATGATCGCGGTAGGCGGCACGCTCTTGCAGGCGCTGATAGTAGGCCTCTACATTAGGAAGGCTTGGCTTCTCAATTTCCAGGGTGAAATAGCGGTAGAGCATCGACCCCATGGGGATATCGCCCATAGTCAAATTGTCACCGCAAATGAAGCTCTTCCCTTCGAGTTGACGGTCGAAAATCTCCATGCGCTTGCCCGCGCGCTCGGCAGCAGCGGCCACCGCAGCATTATCGCGCTTGGAAGGTGGCGTGCGGATAATACCCAAGAAGCACGCGATAAAATCGCCATAAAAGCTGGTGGAAAGATACTCCATCCACTGATCCGCGAGCGCGCGCGCGCCTGGATCTTCTGCCCACAAACCGCCTTTGCCATACTTTGCGGAGAGATAGCGGATAATCGCATTCGATTCCCATACGACCGTATCCCCGTCTTCGATAACGGGAATGACACTGTGTGGGTTGAGCGCCAAGAATTCGGGGGAATCAAGGCCCCCAAACGGCCCACCGACATCGATGCGTTCGTGATCCAAGCCAAGTTCACCCACAGTCCACATGGCCTTTTGAACATTGACCGAGGTTGCCCGGCCCCATACCTTTAACATTCCATATACTCCCTGGCGTGCTTATGATTCGATGGTGAAGGTGTTGAGCTCGATTTGAGCGTGTGAACTTGTTAAGAGCAAGGGCTTTGAGCCCCGGAATTCTATCATGCGGGAAGATCAGGAAATCATTGTTCAGCCGCTTTCAGGTGCCGTTGGCGCGGTCATTGAGGGTGTCGATCTCTCTGAACCGCTTCATGAGGCCACTTTGGCAAAGCTGAAGCGCACTTATGACGAATTCGGCGTCATTTTCTTTCGTGACCAGCAGCTTTCCCCCGAAGACCACATCGCGTTCGCGGAACAATGGGGGAAGATCAACGTCAATCGCTTCTTCCAGCCCGTAGAGGGCTACCCCCGCATTGCCGAGGTGCGCAAAGAACCTGAACAGAAATACGCGATCGGCAGTGGCTGGCACACCGACCATTCCTACGATGAAGTCCCCGCCATGGGCTCTATTCTCTATGCCCTTGAAGTTCCCTCGAAGGGCGGCGATACGCTTTTTTCATCTATGTCAAAGGCTTATGACGCGCTTTCCGATGGCTTGAAAGAGATGCTTGGCACCCTTCAGGCGCATCACTCCAGCCGGCATGTTTTCGGCGCGGAGGCGGCGCGCGACGAGGAAGAATACGGCGGTCGCATCGGGAACCCCAAACTCGCCACACAAGATGCGATCCATCCCGTCATCCTCACCCATCCTAGAACTGGGAAGAAGGGGATTTATGTGAACCCGGACTTCACCGTTAAAATCCACGGCTGGAGCAAGGAGGAGTCAGACCCCCTCCTCCAATTCCTCTACCAACATGCCGCCAGGCCGGAATTCCAATGCCGCTTTCGCTGGGAGAGAGGCTCGATTGCCTTTTGGGACAATCTTGCAACCTGGCACTATGCGCTCAACGACTATCACGGCGAACGCCGCTTGATGCACCGCATAACGCTTGATGGCACCCCGATCGGCTAGCCGTTCGGCTCCAAACAGCTCTGAAGGCTTTTCGCCATATTGTGAAGGAGCTGGACATAGGCATCCGGGCCTGGTGCTAAACTTGCGCCTACGGGGTCTAGCTCCCCACGGCGCACTTGCGTCCCTTCAAGCAAAACCTCCACCAAGGGTGGCTCAAACTGAGGCTCACTGAAAAGGCAAAGCGCCCCGCTAACACCAATATTTTGGCGGATTTCGCTTATGCGCCGCGCGCCTGGACTAATTTCTGGATTGACTGTCACCGAGCCCACAGGCCGCAATCCATAGTGCTTTTCAAAATACTGATACGCATCATGAAAGACGAGGTAGGGCTTATCCCTTAGAGGCTTCAATTTGGAAGCAATTTCCTGGTCGATCTCTGCAATTTGCTCTTCCAGCCTCGTGGCATTTGCGTGGTATTGCGCTGCGTTCTCAGGGTCTAAGGCTGTCAATTCTTCGGCAATTCTCCGCACTATCCTGGTCGCATTCTCCGGCGAAAGCCAAATATGAGGGTCGGGCGCATGACGACCTTCTGCTTCCTGTGCTTCCTCCTCATGAGCCTCCCAGTCGCCGCCTTCTCTAATCTCAAAAAGCTGGAGACCGTCCGTATCGATCAGGATCACAATCTTGGCCTCATTCGATAGCGTCGAAAGCGGCTTGTTCAAGAAGGTTTCCAAATCAGCGCTAACGCGGATCACCAAATCCGCCCTCGCTAGAGCACGCACTTGGGAGGGTTTTAGGCTAAAGCCATGGGGCGAAGCACCGCCGGACAGCAGTAACTCGGCCTCGCCAAGATCCCCCATGACCCCTTGCACCAGGGAATGGATGGGCAGCAGAGACACCATCACGCTTGGCACCTTTGCAAAAGCTGGAGCGCCGAAAAGCACCGCCCACACGAAAAGCGACACGAAAAATGGTTTCGTGAGACGACCAACAGTCATTGCGGAAAAATGCTTCCTTTAAGGGGCCCTAGGGCCGGAATTCCAATATGTTATAACATAACATTAAATTCAAAGAAAAACTAACCAACCGCCGTTCATTTCCTCTTAGTTTCGGAACATGGTTAATTAAGTCTTTGTAATTGCTATATTTTTAGAAATATTTTATAAATAGAATATATCGTTGAATTTGAAAGTAACCGCTTAAGGTATTTTTCAGGAGCCCGGTAATGTCGAAACTTCGTTTAGCAGAACTTCAATCCCATCTTCTGGGAACTGGTGATGATGAACTCTTCCTCCCCTCCGATCTGGTCGAGGATGTATCGTGGGACATTCTTTCGGCGGCTCTCGGACAGGACACAGCCGAAGACGGCGGCGATATTCCGATTGATCAGCACGACGCTACGCTCTTCATAGAAGACATTGCCTTAAGCGACTTCGTATCCAGCGTAAACGTCGGAGATCCTTCACTTGGGGTTATCTCTTTCATAGAGTTTTCAGATATGCAGGCTTCCTCCGTCCTTCCCGGAACGGAAATTGCCTTTCAACAATTCGAACTGCGCGACACCACTAGTCCAAACATGCCCCACCAATTCGAGACCGATCTGACCTTCCTCGACTTCACGCCCTTCGCAAAGCCTTCCGGCGCCGGTGGCGGCAAGCCGGACAAAGGTGACGGCGGCGGCAACAATGGTGGTGGCAGAGGTGGTGGCAAGAACAAAGACCCTGATCCTACTCCCGATCCAGAACCAACACCTTTGACTGGGTACACCAGCGGGCCGGAAGACGGTTATAATATTGAGCTCGATTTTCAGGGAAGCTGGACCCTTGAACTGCAAGATGCATTCATCTGGGCGGCGGACTTAATCAGTACTTTCATTACCACCGACATTTCGGATGTTTTCTATCAAGGCCAAATCATCGATGATTTGCTTATCAGCTCCACCCTCACCGCCATTGACGGTTCAGGCGGTGTGCTCGGACAGGCAGGGCCAACGGCCATCCGCACGGCGGATTCGCTTCCGGCGACCGCGATCATGGAGTTCGACAGCGCTGATGCTCAAGATTTCTATGATCTTGGGCTTTGGGACGACATCGTTTTGCATGAAATGTTGCATTCGGTCGGCGTCGGAACGATTTGGGATCGCCTTGAGCTTATCGGCGAAAACGAAGCGGGCGAGACGATTTTCCTCGGTGATCTTGCCACAGCCAGCAATGGCGGCGACATCCTCATTGAAACCGATGGCGGGCCGGGAACAGCTTTGGGCCATTGGGACGAGGCCACCTACGATAACGAACTTCTGACCGGTTACATCAACAACGACAACGATCTCGCAGCTTTTACGGTAGCGTCACTCGGCGACCTCGGCTACGCAATCGACCTGAACAGTTACACCAGCGATATCGTCTAGAGCGCTTTCAGCAAAAGTGTGTGCGGTTTTGCGCCCGCAAAGCGCGTGACAACAATGATCTAGAGCACGTTTGCAGATTCAGCCGTTATTGCCTCTTCAACGATATCTAGCGCACGAAGAAGGTCACCCTCGGAAATCACTAGGGGTGGTGAGAGCGTTAGGACGTTCCCCATCGTGATCTTGAAAGAAAGGCCCGCATCCAGGCAGCGATAGTAGACGGCTTCGGCCAGGTCACCCGCTGGCTCTTTGCTGTCCGGGGCCCTGACGAGCTCGGCACCCAGCATCAGTCCCCGTCCCCTCACGTCGCCAATCACTGGCAAACGGGCTTTCATTTCATTCAAGCGCTGAAGTGCGATATCGCCCAGCTTTGCCGCGCGCTCGACCAGTCCTTCGTCTTCGATAATTTCAATCGTGGTTAAGGCAGCTCTCGCCGTTACAGGGTTTTTTTCGTGCGTATAGTGACCAAGCGCAAAGTCGGAGGCTTGATCGAGTTCCGGACGTGTAAGAGCTGCTGCAATCGGCAAAATTCCGCCGCCCAGCGCCTTGCCGAGCACAAGGATATCAGGCGTCACACCCTCATGCTCCGTGGCAAAGAACCGCCCGGTTTTGCCGAGACCCGTTGGGATCTCATCGAAAATAAGAAGCGTCCCTGTCTGATCACAAGCTTCCCTTACCGCTGCCCAAAAACCTTTCGGCGCGATATAGGGAACAGCGCGCATAGGTTCCGCCACCAGGGCTGCGACGTCGCCTTCTTTCTCCAGCACGTATTTCACATAGTTGGCGCAAGCAACCTTACAAATCTCGAAATCAGGCTGGATCGATAAATCCGGGTGGCCATAAGGGCAACGATAGCAGGCAAAGGGCGCCACATGCTCTGCACCCGGCAACAGCGGCCCAATGGCTCCTGAACGGAAAAGGCTCTCTCCTCCAACACTCGATGCCCCAAAGCCTGCACCATGAAAAGAATCCCAGAAAGATAGTGTCTTAAAGCGCCCGGTCGCGGTGCGTGCGATCTTCAAAGCCACCTCAATGGCATCGGACCCACCGGTGGTGAAAAGCATTTTTGTGAGCCCACCCGGTGCAATCGCCGCCAACTTCTCCGCCAATTTCAAGGCAGGCTCGGAGGCGAAACGCCGTGGTGCAAAGGAAAGCTCATCGACCTGCTGCTTAATCGCAGCACGCAGGCGCGGATGACCATAACCAATGTGATGGACGGAATTTCCATGGAAATCCATGAAGCGCCGACCATCCCAATCCTCAATCCAAATGCCCTCAGCCTTGCGGATCGAGGTTAAGCAGGGGGTTGAGACCGACTGATGCAAGAAGCGCTGACTGTCACCCTCAAGGATCGCTCTATTTTCAGCGCTGAGATTTTCCTCCTGCCAGCGCTTTCGCCTTTCAGAGCGGTTGACTTCACCTTCGGATTGCTGCGGTACGCGCGGGGCCATTGCCAGGACGCCTTAGCCCCAAGGAAGCGAGAAGGTCTTGACCGTGGTGTAGCTCTTCATCGCCTCCAGCACGCCTTCTTTATATCCAAGGCCTGAATCCTTGACGCCACCGAAAGGCGACATCTCGATCCGGTAACCTGGAACCTCCCAGACGTTCACCGTGCCTGTGCGAAGTTCAGCAATAAGCTTTTGAATATAGGGCCAGTTTTGCGTGCAGACCCCCGATGACAAGCCGAAAGCCGTCGAATTAGCAACGCGAATGGCATCATCGATATCCTTCACCCGAATGATGGGGATCGGCGGGCCGAAAGTTTCTTCACGAACCAACTCGCAGTCATAAGGGACCCTATCCAGCACCGTTGGCGAATAGACGGCACCTTGCCGGTGATTGCCGTAGAGAAGTTCAGCGCCTGCCTCAACCGCCGCATTGACGCGCGCCTCGAAGAGCTTTGCAGCGTTCTCATGAACAACTGTACCCAGGTCCGTTTCAGGATCCATTGGGTCACCGTATTTGATCTGCTTCGCCCGCTCCACCACCAAGGGCACGAACTCATCCGCGACTGATTCGACGCAAAGAATGCGCTTTACCGCCGTACAACGCTGGCCTGAGTTCTTGGTCGCGCCCAGGACTGCCATCTCAGCAGCCTTCTTGAGGTCGGCATCTTCCATTACGATCAAGGGTGCATTGCCGCCAAGCTCGAGCACAGTCCGGCGGTAGCCCGCACGTTCGGCAATCATTTTTCCAACAGGAACACCGCCGGTAAAGGTCACAAGCTCCGCATGCTCATTAGTGATCATCTCATTACCGATATCCTGCGGAAGTCCTGTGACGACGGAAAACATCTCAGGCGGCAAGCCAGCTTCGTAAAGCACGTCGGCCAGGATTAAAGCCGTTAGCGGCGTCAGCTCCGTTGGCTTTAATACCATGCAGTTATTGGTGGCTATAGACGGTGCAACCTTGTGTGCTGGCATATTGAGTGGATGGTTGAAGGGTGTGATCGCCGAAATTGCGGTTAAGGGATCGCGGGTCGTAAAGATCCGGCGCGCCTTTCCATGCGGCGTGATATC
>CAXMNO010000439.1:0-4709 GCA_964194655.1 uncultured Acidimicrobiia bacterium | reverse complement strand
GAAAATCACGAAGGCAGTGTCGTCGCTTGCGGCTGAGAGTGTCATCCGACCGACGTCCTCATCTATGACCATGCTCCAGGCAAGGCCTTCCTCAACGCCTTGCAAGATCAATTCCCCAGCATCATGGCGAAGCGTATCGATTTTAGAGCTGCGTTCGTTTCCCTCAGGCGTTTTCCGGCGAACCACCATTTCATCGAAATGCAGGCGGAAGAACTGCGGCAGATTGATATCCTCCGCGCGCCCTTGAAAGCAGCTTCCATCCCCAGAGCATTCGACCGTATCGATTGAGGAGCAGATCAGATTAGCCGTGCCGTCATAAGTTCCAGCCTTAACCGGCGCGGCGACGACTAAGACGAATAGCCCTGCTAGGAAAAAGGAGGACGATAAAATCACAGCACTCGAGCGTATGTTTGCTTGGCCAAGCATATCAAGTCCTCCCCTTAGCTTACCGAATAGCCGCGTGCCTCTAAGCAGGCGGTCATGGCGCGGTTATACCCTTGGCGAGCATTCGCGTTAGCTTGCTGCTGCTGGGCTTGTTGCTGTTGGACTTCCTGTTGATAGTTTTGCTGTTGCTGACCTTGCCTGCGTCTTTGATCGTTGCGGCGCATGCCTCCTAGAAGCGCGCCCGACGCTGCACCGATAGCCGCCCCCCTTCCAGCGTTGCCAGCAATCGCACCGCCGACAACACCAACCGCCGCACCCCGCGCGCCACCTCGAACCACGCCGCCTTCGCTTGCTTCTTGTTGAGGCGCTTGAACGTTACCCGTTTGTGCCTGAGGTGGATTTGAGGGATCGAAACCGGATTGATTCACCGCCCAGCTATGGCATTCAAAGCGGTCCCTATCTTGCTGTTCCTGCGATTGGCCTTCGGATGGATAGATAAAAAGGTCTTGGCCAAATGCCGCTGGAGCTGGCCCTAAGGCCAAAAGAACCGCCGAGGCGGCTGAACAAATAATGAATTTCCTCATTACCGTCTTCTCCCCAAAGAGACACGAGGTTTACACTGCGTAAGTGTCTGTCCTCGCTGCTTTCCTGCTCATCAGCTCAAAATTCTACGCACCTCGCCACACATTAGATCTCTAATAATAGCAATTATGGCATAACTTCTCGCGGAAATGGTATCGGTAATGCGAATATTTTGGCTTGGGAGAGGGTGAAGCAAGCGATTCAATTTCTGTGGAACTGTGAGTTTAGCTGCGCAGCCGTCGAAAAATCCGGCGCAGGACAAGTGATCTATCGCTTCGCTTCAAAGCACGCCGAAGGAAATCGCGGGTCCGCTCTTGATTTTCAGACTTATCACGGCACCAGTACGAGAGAGTGATGAGGAATAGCCCGGTTAGGCCTATTTCCTCCATCTGGCGTTGGCGCCCGCCCGCGTCGAGCTTGGCTGCTTCGCGCAGCCACTGAATGGTGCGCGAGAGATTGAAGATCATCGGCACCCAATGGTGCGGATGGCCCACATAGAGCTTGCCGCTCAGCATTTCGGCTGTGACCTTCCGGTGCGGGGCAAGCGCGTCGAACCACCGCATCATGAGAGTATGAAGCCGCTCGGGCACGGGCTTTTCGAAAAAGCCTGCCTCCACCGGTGCCAACATGGCCTCCCAAGCCCGGCCGAACCAGGCATCAGCCACTGCGTCCTGGTCGCGGTAGTGTTTTTGAATGTCGGTAAGCTGGCAGCCGAGCTGCTCCGCAATCCGCCTGAGGCGCAAATTGCCCCAGCCTTCGTCTTCGGCCATCAAAAGCGCTTGGTCGAGGATCTGGTCCGCCGTCGGTGCCTTTTTCGCGCGCCGTGCCATGATGGCGCTATTTTACGCTATCTAGAGGTATTCTCCCAAGTTTAATCAAGGAAGGGAAGATTCAGCCCCTTTTCCTTTGCACAGTCGATGGCGATTTTATAACCGGCATCGGCGTGACGCATGACCCCAGTTGCTGGATCGTTATGAAGCACGCGGGCGAGCCTTCGATCCGCATCGTCTGTTCCATCGCAGCAGATAACCATGCCGGAATGTTGGGAGAAGCCCATGCCGACCCCGCCGCCGTGGTGCAATGAGACCCAAGTGGCCCCCGATGCCGTATTTAGGAGCGCATTCAAAAGCGGCCAGTCTGAAACGGCGTCAGATCCATCCATCATGTCCTCAGTCTCGCGGTTCGGGCTGGCAACCGATCCGGAATCGAGGTGATCGCGCCCAATCACTATTGGGGCGGAAAGCTCGCCACTGGCGACCATCTGGTTGAAAGCACGGCCCAGCAGTTCCCTCTCTCCCAACCCGACCCAACAAATCCGCGCAGGCAGTCCCTGGAAATGAATTCGCTCGCGCGCCAAATCCAGCCAATTGTGCAGGTGCGGATTATCGGGGATCAGCTCCTTCACCTTTGCATCGGTCTTATAAATATCCTCCGGATCGCCGGAGAGAGCAGCCCAGCGGAACGGCCCAATCCCCCGGCAAAAGAGGGGACGGATGTAAGCTGGAACGAAGCCTGGAAAATCAAAGGCGTTCTCGACACCGGCTTCCTGGGCCATCTGGCGGATGTTATTGCCGTAGTCGAATGTGGGGACGCCCATCGCTTGGAAATCCAGCATGGCACGCACTTGGGTAGCCATTGAGGTCTTGGCCGCCTTAACGACGCCTTCAGGGTCGCGTTCTTGCCCGCGTTCCCATTCCTCAAGGCTCCAGCCTTCTGGGAGGTAGCCGTTTAGGGGGTCGTGCGCGCTGGTCTGGTCGGTAACGGCATCGGGCCGCACACCGCGCCGGACCAATTCTGGAAAGACCTCGGCTGCGTTGCCGAGAAGACCAACGGAAATGGCTTTGCCACTCGCCGTCGCGTCCTCGATCATGGCGAGCGCTTCATCGATCGTATTGGCCTTTTTGTCCAGATAGCCGTTTTTTAGGCGCATGTCGATGCGGCTGGGACGACATTCCACGGCCAGCATGGATGCACCCGCCATGGTGGCAGCAAGCGGTTGCGCGCCGCCCATGCCGCCAAGCCCGCCCGTTAAGATCCACTTGCCGGAGAGATCGCCGCCATAGGATTGCCGGCCCATCTCGACGAAGGTTTCATAGGTTCCCTGGACAATCCCTTGAGAGCCGATATAGATCCATGACCCAGCCGTCATCTGGCCGTACATCATAAGGCCCTTACGGTCGAGCTCGTTGAAATGCTCCCAATCCGCCCAGTGAGGAACGAGGTTCGAATTCGCAATCAACACGCGCGGCGCATCTTTGTGGGTGAGGAAGACGCCAACGGGTTTGCCTGATTGCACGAGAAGCGTTTGATCCTCCTCCAACTCCCGCAAGCTCGCAACGATCTGGTCGAAGCTCTCCCAGTTTCGGGCCGCCCGTCCAATGCCGCCGTAGACTACCAATTCCTGCGGTTTTTCCGCTACCTCGGCATCGAGATTGTTCATAATCATGCGTAAAGGCGCCTCGGTCAGCCAGGACTTAGCGGTTATTTCACTGCCGCGCGGGGCTTTGATATCGCGGGAATTATCAACACGCGGATCGGCCATGGAAAACTCCATAGAATGTGGGGTTGTCGCTGAAAAGATTTGAAAGTTGTATATACAACTTCAAACACCCTGTCGAGGGGCGAACCTAATCCCCGCTTCCAGGTCCCTTGAACCTAGCACCCAGTCTGTAGCGGTCGCCGGGGTGGGTGAGGAGAGCGTGGGTGACGGGTATCCGGTTTGACCAGGTGCGGCGCCTGAGAAGCAAGCAAGGCTCGCCCTTTTTCATCTTCAGGAGCAGGCGTTGGTCCTCATCCGGCATGACGGCCAGGATGGTGTGTTCGGCCTCCGACAAAGGGCAGGCGGTTATCAGGTAGTCATAGGGTGTGATCGTCGTGAAGTCTTGATCCAGGTAATCGGGTGCCATGGCGGGATTGACGAAGCGCTCTTCAAGCTGGACCGGCACCCCATCTTCGTGATGCAGGATGAGTGAATGGAAAAGAGGCTCGCCTTTTTCCAAGCCTAGCAGGCCTGCTTCCAGCACTTGCGCGCGCTCGCGTTTCAGCAGATGAACCTCAGCGCGGTAGCTGTGGCCGCGGCCTTCGATTTCGTCCTTGATGGAGCGGATTTCAAGAGCTGCGGACTGCGGCTTTGTTGCCGCCACAAAACTGCCAGCACCTTGACGGCGTTCAACCCAGCCTTCGAGTGTTAGCTCCCGCAGCGCGCGGTGAACGGTCATGCGTGAAAGGCCGAGCTCGCGCACAAGCTCGTTTTCAGATGGGACTCTCATACCTTCCGCCCAGTCGCCGGAAAGGATGCGCGCGACAACGGCTTCTTTCACTTGCTGGTAAAGCGGCGTATCGCCCGCGCCCGCGACGAGCAATAAACCCGCCTTTTGGGGCGTTGTCCTTGGTTGTGGTGACTGGGTCATGGATATAAGCTATCTCGTGACAAGGGCTGGCAAGCGATGCGCCGACTCGAACTTAATCTCGCCTTGTATATACAAGTTCCACAGACCTTGCCAGTCGCTAACACGCCATCATCTGGTCCCTTTCAGGTAGCGAAGGGCAGCGTTCAAAACAGGTAGGCGTTTAAGGAAATCGCGGGCATATGAATGACGAGCCTTTCATTTTTCGCAGCGGCGGGTCGCCACTTCTCGTGTCGATGCCGCATTCAGCTACCTTCTTGCCGCCCGCGCTGGAAGCCCGGATGACAGAGCCAGCCTTGGCCCTGCCCGACACAGATTGGCACATTCCAAGGCTTT
>CAXMNO010000438.1:0-9355 GCA_964194655.1 uncultured Acidimicrobiia bacterium | reverse complement strand
CTCCTCATAAAAGGCCACAAGGGATCCGAGTTGATCGGTGCGAATATTGACATGATCGAGTTCGTGAAGAGGCAAGGCCGCGACTCCTGCTAAGCGAGCGGTATTTTTAGGCCTCTCAAAAGCAAGGTCAACGCGTAAGGCTATTCGTTCCGATAGCCGTTTCGAGTTAAATTATGGTTTTCTCGGTCCTGGAGGACGAGGGCCTGGCCTCGATATAGGAGGCCTTAGGCGATCCACTCCACCAGCTTGAACGGCCAAAGCAAACCGTCATAAGCGGCTTCGCGCATAAGGCTGGTCATGCCGAGCGATTCCCATAGCTGCATTGCACGTACGACCGAAACGCCAAAAGCGCCGATCGCATATGCAAATGCGCCAATGATGAGTGTTTTGCCCATCTGTCAATCTTCCTGCCATGGAAGTGCAAACTCTCGCGAAACGGCTCAGGGTCAAGCTCAAAGTGCCGTTTCCTTAATCATCAAACTCCACGTGATTTCTTAAAATGGCCTTAAATTTTTAATTCGAGGGATGTTTATTATATGACTATAGATATTAGAATTAACTAATTGAAAAAGCTAATTTATTTTTGGTTTTCGGCCTCTTGATCATGATGAATTTTAGTGCTTTTGTTTAGTCTTTTGTTAACCACATTGGCGCACAGTCATGGTTAAGAGAGCGACCAGGATTGCGCGGCTGTCTTCTTAATCCGGCTGATTTTGGCCGGTTGACCAAATCATAGAACAGTTGCCAGGTCGGGAGGAGGAACGATGGTACCGATTGTCATGGGTGTAGCTATAGGCGCAGGGCTTTTTGCCGGCGGCTTGCTCGGACTGCGAGAGCATAATAGGCGTGAGGTCATAGAGCGCCGCCTCTTCGCGTTGCACTGATTTAGATTTTAATATTGAAGCGTTGTTTAGGCCGGCAGAGTTGGGGCATGCCCCACGTTTGCGGCCGACTTTCTTGCCGATCTAACCGAGAATCCGATTTTAGTAACGAAATTTCAATACGAGGCGCCTTAAATTGCATTGGCGACAAATGCCATCGATCTGGCCGAGTGGGATCGGGGGCACAGTTTTCAAAGAGGGTTAATGTCGCGAATGCTTGTATCGATCAGTAGGGCCAAATAGTGGAAAAGAAGCTGATATACTCAACAGACGAAGTGAAGCTCGCAATGAAGCTTCTCTTAGGGTCGCGTAATAATGCCGAGAGGGTACGCCGGTCTTTTTTTGCCAAAAATGAGGACGAGGCGAGCTGCGAAAAATTTATCCCAGTCAACAACCATACCCTCGACTGGGCTTTCCATGTCTTCGATAGGATGGCCTTCGAGCCGAGCTGGCGCATCAATTTTCGATAATTGACGACATTTCCAACTTGAAAGCGGGCAGGCACCCCCCGCTACCATGCCCTATGCTTGAGTTAGGGTGCGGTCGCTGGATTCTTTCGCTCTTCGATCAAGGTGAGCACCTCGCGCTTTTGATCCGCGCTCATAATCATCCAGTCGCGAATTTCATCGATACTGCGCTGACAACCGATGCATAAGCTTGTCGTGTTATCGAACTGACAAACGGAAATGCAAGGTGAGGGGACGGTGGTATCGGGCTCGAAACGCCTGATGCCTCGCCGCTCTGCCCGCCTGCGCGCACGGCGTTCAGTAAGACCTTCGCTTTTTTCTTCACTCATATCCCAGCGCGTGGCCCCGTTTGCGAATAAGACATAGAGCAGTCATTCAGACTGCTCGCGACATATGGCTTGCAATTCCATCACTTGCAAGCGCTTTGGCTCTAGGCGAAGATTCCCTGGAATTATAAGAATGATTGCAGGCCCGGTGGCGAGGTGGGGATAGGCGATGGTTAGAAAAGTAAGGCTGGTGAGCGGCTTGCTATTGTTGCTCTTTGTCTTAACCCATTTTCTCAATCATAGCCTTGGATTGGTTTCTCTCGAGGCTATGGAGCGTGCGCGCACGCCTTTCGTCTTTTTGTGGCGGAGCATACCTGGCAGCGTCGTCTTATATTTAAGCTTACTCACCCACCTCTTGCTGGCGTTATGGAGTCTTTATGAACGCCGGTCATTTCGCCTGCGCAACGTCGATTGGCTGCAGCTAATTCTGGGTTTTTCGATACCCTTGCTCCTCGTTATCCATATCTTAGGGACAAGGATCAGCAACAGTGTCTATGGGGTGGAAGATAACTATCTTTACGAGTTGATGATCCTCTTTGTCTTTAAGCCGGAGCGTGGCCTCCTCCAAATCCTCCTTTTGATGTTGGTCTGGCTGCACGCGATGATTGGGCTGCATCAATGGTTGCGGCTAAAGGCCTCTTATCGGCGTCTTCAATGGCTTGCCTTCTCAGTCGCTCTTTTAATTCCAACGCTTGCCATTGCCGGTGTCGGGGTGGCGGCGCGCGATGTACGGCGCTTAGCAGAAGATCCAGCCTGGTTTGACGGCATGATCGCGCATCTAGGTTTTCTCTCTGATGAACGGGTAGATCTCCTTCTTCGTGCTGAGAATTGGATTCTTGCTACTTTGGGGTTGGCGGTTTTGGCGGTTTTATGCGCACGCCCCCTTCGTGAAGCGCTCAGGCGGCGTCAGGGCGTTTTCAAGATCAAGTATCCCGATGGAAAGCAGGTTCGTATCATTAAGGGCACGACAATCCTTGAGGCTAGCCGGCAAGCGGCCATCCCTCATGCGTCTGTGTGCGGGGGGCGGGGGCGCTGCTCGACTTGCCGGGTTCATGTGGTGAGCGGCCTTGAGGTTCTGCCACCCGCCTCTATCGAAGAGATGAAGGTCCTAAGCCGCCTGAAAGCGGGCGAAAATGTGCGCTTGGCTTGCCAAACGCGACCGGAGGGCGATTGCGCGATCGTCCCACTTTTAGCCGCCGGTATTACACCGGAAGGCGTTGCCCATGGCGGGGATTATCGGCAGGGGCAAGAGCGGGAGGTTGTTGTTCTCTTCGCAGATCTGCGTGGCTTTACGACGATTTCGGAGGATAAGCTGCCTTACGACGTAGTTTTTATCCTAAATCGCTATTTCGCGGCGATGGGGGAGGCGATTGAGGGCTCAGGCGGCTATGTCGATAAATTTATCGGCGATGGTGTCATGGCTCTTTTTGGGTTGGAGGAAGGAAGGGATGAGGCTTGCCGCTCCGCCCTTGCTGCCACAAGGGCCATGGCGCGTGCACTCGAAGGTCTGAACGAGCATCTGCAGTTAGAGTTGAGTGCGCCTTTGCGGATCGGCATCGGACTTCACTTTGGACCCGCAATCGTGGGGGAAATGGGGCATGGCATGACCCGCCACCTGACAGCAGTCGGCGATACGGTCAATACCGCAAGCCGGCTTGAGGGTATGACCAAGGAATTTGGTGTGCAGCTCATTATGTCTCATGATGTGGGCGAAATCGCTGGGCTTGCCGGTGATTTCGAGTTGAGAGAGATTACGCTGCGTGGGCGCAGTGAACCTCTTAGGGTTCGACTCATCCCTGATGCCCAAGCCCTTTAGAGGAAATGGCCTGAGTTGGAAGTGGATCTGTTTCCCGATTCGACTTCAGCTTCAAGCTCGCGCGCATCGCCTTCCACGATCCGGCGGGCGAGATCGTAGCTGAAACCCTGACGCGCCAAAGCTGCTAAATCGCGATTTAGGTAATCTTGGCGGGCTTCATCTGGCCGGTAGGGGCCACAGCGACGTTTTCGGCAATAGGTGAGGGCGGCTGCGAGTTCGGGCTCGCTCTGGTCTTCTGCACGCCCCGCAAGGGCCTCGGAGATATCTTCATCGCTAATGCCTTTGGTCTTCAAATATGCTGCAATAGCCCGCGCCGACTGTCCGCGCTTGTGGCGGCCGCGTGCGCGTGATGCCGCAAAGAGGCGGTCATCCAGGAACCGAGCTTCTTGAAGTTTGAGCAATAGGGTCTCGATAAGTTCAAAACCCTCTTGCGCGTCTTGATCGTGAAAACGAGCCGATTTTATCACGCGGCGCTGGAGAAAACGGCGGAGTTGCTCTGCAGAAGCTGCGTAGCGCCCAAGATAATGTAGGGCAGCTCTTTCTAAATATTTGGCCGTGATCTTGCGTGGCTTTCGCGCCTGGCGCGGATTGCTGCTCGAAGGGGTATCCGCATCCCCTTCGCCACCATCCTCAAATGGCTCGCTCACGCGCCTATTTGGGTCGTCTCGTGTCATTGGATGAAGTTTCGTCATGCGGATTAAATAGGCAAGTGAAAGCTCACAAATCACCTCCTTGCCTTTTTATGGCGCAAGGCCTATCTCGAGCCTTATGAGCGAACACCCTATCTCCATCGAAAGCCCGCGTATGCGCGAATTCGGGCGCGTCAACTGGCGTGGCCTTTGGACGCTGTATCAAAAAGAAGTGCGGCGCTTCTTGAATGTTTACACCCAGACACTTGTCGCGCCTGTAGTGACGTCTTTGTTGTTTTTGGCGATCTTTCAGCTCGCCCTTGGCGGCGGTGGCCGTAAGGTTGCGGGGGTTGATTTTTCCAGCTTTCTGGTGCCGGGCCTCATTATGATGACGATGGCGCAAAATGCCTTTGCGAACACGTCATCGTCGCTGGTGAGTGCGAAGGTTCAAGGCAATATCGTCGACCTCTTGATGCCGCCACTATCCCCTGCGGAGCAGGCGTTAGGTCTTGCAGGCGGTGGCGTCACGCGCGGCCTCATGGTCGGAATTACGGTGTCATTGGCGATGTGGGTCTTTGTGCCCTACAGTCTTCATGCGCCACTGGTGAGCCTTTATCACGCGGTTATGGCGTCCTTGATGCTCGCGCTGTTGGGCGTTTTAGGCGGGATCTGGGCTGAGAAATTCGACCATATTGCCGCTGTCACCAACTTTATCATCACGCCTTTTTCCTTTCTATCCGGCACCTTCTATTCGATTGAGCGCCTGCCCCCACTCGGCCAGACCTTGGCGCACCTCAATCCCTTCTTTTATATGATCGATGGTTTTCGTTATGGCTTCATCGGGCATAGCGATACGAAGGTCTGGCTTGGGATGCTGGTAATTGCCGGTGTGAACCTTGGCCTGTGGCTGGTGGTTCATTGGATGCTTAAAACCGGCTATCGCTTGAGAAGCTGATGGGGAACGTGGTGCCAAACCCACCAGCCCCTCGGGAATTTGGCCGCCTCAATGCGCTTGGGTGCTGGTCTTACTTTCGCCGGGGCTTATTGCGGTTTTGGCGCGTATCTTGGACTTCGATTCTTGGCGCATGCGTCTCTAGCGGCCTTTTGCTGGTGGTTTTTATGATTGCTGGACGCGAGGGGAGCTTGGCAGCAGGCCTTTCAATAGCTGAATTTGTAGCCCCCGGCGTGATCCTTTTTGCGTCTTCAATGATGGCATTCGAGGGTGGGGCGACCTTGATGCTGGAGGATAAGATCGAAGGTACGATAGCCGATGTCCTGATGGCTCCGCTCTCAACCGGCGAGATGCTTGTGGGCATGGTTCTTCCCCCGGTTTTCAATGCGGTTGCGACGGGTTTGGCGGTCTTCGGGGTCACGCTTATTTTCACGGACTTCAGCTTTTCGGCGCCACTTCTGTCTTTCGCGTTTCTAATACTGAACGCATTATTTTTTGCCCTTGTGGGTGCTTTGGTCGGGCTGTGGGCCGATAAGTGGGACCACTATGGTGGTGCGCAAGCTTTTTTGATGCTGCCATTGGGCTTTCTCTCAGGCGCCTTCTTTTCGCTCGATGCTCTGCCGCAAATTGGAAAAGTTTTGGTTTACCTGAACCCCCTTTTTCACAGCGTCGATGCCGCGCGTTTTGGCCTTACGGGCTATGGTCAATCCTCAGCCCTGATAGGCGCCGTTGTTCTGATCTCGCTTAGTGTGCTTTTGACGATCGTACTCTGGCGGTTGGTGCACTCGGGCTATAAAGTTCGCCCCTGATAGCTTTTCCTTAAGGCTCGGGCGGGAAAATGACCGACTTCAAGGAAAAGAAATCGCTGCCCAGCTAACCTTAATGCCAGCCAACTTAATGATTGCGAGGATTTGCCATGTCCTTCATGCCCCGCTTGAGTAACCTCTTCTTCTTGCCGCCTCGTATTCTGCCGGTCTTTGTTTGCCTCTTCCTCTTAAGCGCGGCTATCGGCTTATCGCGGCCAGCTGAGGCGGAAAGCGAACTTCCTTTCGGGCACGGGCTTTTATGGCAGCTTGAGAAAGAAGGGGCACCAACAAGCTATGTCTTTGGGACCATTCATATTGCAGATCAGCGTGTGTTGAACTTGCCGGATGTTGTCCTGGACGCGCTCAATCGTTCTGAACGCGTGATCTTCGAGCTGGTCTTCGATGCGTCTGTTCGGACAACCATGGCCCAATCGATGGTTTTGACTGACGGGCGGACTTTAGCGCAAATTCTTGGGCCGGATCTTTTCGAACAATCGAAAGCGGTTGCTCAGTCCTACGGCCTCCCGCCGCAAGCGCTTCAACTCTTGAAGCCTTGGGCTTTGATCCCAATTTTTTCCTTCCCGCCGGAACAATTTGCCCTGGTCGCAGGGGGTCAGGCACCGTTGGATGAATGGCTTCAGATAGAAGTCGTGCGCGCTGGCAAGCGGGTAGTGGGATTGGAAACGCTGGCAGAACAGCTTGCCCTCTTTGAAGGGGCAAGCGAGGAAGAGCAAGTTGCGATGCTAAAGGCAGTTGTCGAGGACCGTGACAGCGTAGCGCGGCAATTCCAGGGCATGCTAACGAGCTACCTTAAGCGCGATCTCGCGAGCATCTATAGCGAAATGCTCCGTCAAACCGAGAATGAATTGCAGGATGTGGAAGACTTTGAGGTGAAGTTCGTGATCGATCGCAACCACCGGATGGTCGAACGTGCTCTGCCACATCTTGGCGCGGCGCCGTCGTTTATCGCTGTGGGGGCCCTGCACCTACCTGGGAGCGAAGGGATCATCGCGTTGCTGCAGGCTGAAGGGTACAAGGTGACGCGGCTCTATTAGGAGAATGCCTTAACCCCGGTTCTTCAACAGCCGGGTGGCAACCTCCGCTAAGGTTCTTTCCCAAGCATCCAGCCCATCCGTTTCACGCAGCAGCGCCAAACCCTGGTCCGTGATGCCGCCTGGTGTGGCAAGCTTATCGATGAATTTTTCGCATTCGCCTGCTGGCAGGGACGAGGCGACGACGGCTGCGGCCTTAAAGGTTCCGCTCACCATGGCTCTGGCCTCCTCATGTGGGAGGCCAAGCGCACGGTTGGCTTCTTCAAGGCGCGCGATCAGCGCGAAGATCCAGCCATAAAGGGCGGCATTCGCGCTGGCAGCCGCAAAGGTTTTGCTGTCAGGCGCGATGATGACCTCTCCCAGCAATTCAAAAAGCGCGCGCGCTGAAGGCTCATCGGGGTAGAGCAGCGTGGGGCTTTCCCCCAATTCAGCCGCCGAGATTGGCATGGCGGTTGCGATTTTTGCAGGCGTCGCGAGTGGCTCCAATTGATCGATCGAACGGCCTGCGACGACAGAAATGACAAGTTGCTCGGGCGTGAAGTTAGTTGCATCTAAGACACTTTCGGCCTCCGCAGGGCGGGTGGAGAGAATAACAATGTCTCGTCCCTCAATGGCCTCCTGGTTGCTCATTGCAACCTGACACGTTTCTTTTCTCGCGAGCTGTCTTGCTTTTTTAGCGTTTCGGGGCGAGAGGACAATTTCACCCTCAAAGCCGAAGCGCCGCAGGCCGCGCACAAGAAAGCTCGCGAGGTGTCCCACACCTATTATGGCAAGCGATGGAGGGTTTTTCACGACGCACCATTCATAGCGATTTCAGCCAAGCGCCGCGCAAAGTGCACCAGATCAGGACAAGGTATCGCACCCAGGGCTTCCAGGTCACCGGTCACATCGCGCGGTAAGCTGGAGTTACTGTCCTTAGGTATTTGATTGAGCCGCCCCCCAATCAAAATCGGGATCTTACTGTCTTTTGCTATCAACTCGGATTGCAGCTTTTCAAAATAGTCGAGCGCTATCCCGTTATAGGTACTAATGACAATGGCATCGGCTTCGTTGCGTCGCGCGGTTTCTGCAAAATCCGCGGGTTCCGCATGAACGCCTGCGTCAATCACGTCTATGCCTAAGGTGTGGCACAAATTCTCCACCATCATCTTTCCGTACTCATGCACATCGCTGGAGCCGATGCATATTTTGGGTGCGGCCAAGGTAAGCGCGTCGCGCTCATCTTTATTTAATTGAGCTGATGCGTCGCGAGCGCGGCTTTCAAGCTCGCTAATCGTGCTTGCCTTGACGAGTGCGCAGCGTCCACGCGGCTCCGTATCGCTGGGTTCACCGGGGCCAAACAGTTCTTCAAGCTGTTTTGCACCAATCCGGCGCAGCGATAAAAGGAGTTCAAAGGCGTTCTCCGTATCGATACCCGCTTTTTGTAGGCCCGCAATGACGTTACGATAAAATTGTTCCGCTCCCGTAATGATTTTGTCGGTGAGCCGATCCGCCTCTTCCAAGGAAATCAGTCGCTGAAGGGTTGGCGTAGGTTCCAGAAGCCGAAGTGCGAAGAGCTGTGCGGCTATGATTTCCTCGATATCCGGGATTCGTTCCGCCTCCGTAATGGGAACGGGGTTGAGTGCGTGGCCGCTCGGCTGCAGTGTTTGTCCCAAGGCGTCAATGGTCAGGTATGTCGCCATGGCTGCGTAGTTGGTCTCTCCCGCGCCGCGGTAAGCAACGGTATTGCCATAGATCATGGTGCCAGGGTTGCGCGCTTCTCGGGCCAACGCACGTTGAAAGGCAAGGCGCGTGAGTGGATCTGAAAAACTGTGGCCATAGCAGTGAGCGATCCGTCCGCCCAATAGATCTTCAACGATATAACGCTCCAACAACGCCGCACCGAGTGCCGAGGCAAGATCGCAGAAAATAGCGGCAAAGCCATCATCGAGATTAGAGTGGATGAGGATGCCCTCGGGCCTTGCCGCAAGAAGGGCAAGCGCCTCCAGCGTGGCCTCGGTCGTCGCGATATCGTTGCGCCACCCTGGTAGATGAAAGGTGAAGTATTGCCCTAAATTCCCGATCGACGTCGCCCCCGCTGCCAAGGCCAAAAGACTATTTTCGACGGCGGCAGGCATGCCGAGTACGAAATCGCCAAAGTGGGGGGCGACGGGACCTGAATCGGTTAGGCTCCGCCACTCCTCCTCATCATTCAAAATGAGGCCAGTCCCCTGGGGACGGCCTGCTCTTTCATCGCTTGGGTAACCCATCGACCAATCGAGGCAAATGCCATAGCGGTCGAGCGTTCCGCCCGCTTTTGCCACAGCCGCGTGGACTTCTGCCCAAGCCTTGCGGCTTTTCTCGAGGTCACGGTAGCCAATTTGGGCATGGAGCATCACCCGCCCCTCTGCCATCGCCGCTTGCTTATATTCGCGTTCGCAGCGAAA